>CAJWSN010000157.1 GCA_913046175.1 uncultured Opitutia bacterium | reverse complement strand
CCGGTTGCGTCCGGTCAAGGTGCGGGAGGAGATCGATCTCCTTAAAAAGGCGGTCGACATTACCGGGAAGGGGTTTCGAAGAGTCCTGGGTTTTGTAAAGCCGGGTGTGACCGAATATGAAGTGGAGGCTGAGCTGGCCCATGAATTTATCCGCAACCGCGGCAAGTTTGCCTACAACCCGATCATTGCCACCGGCAAAAATGCCTGTGTTCTCCATTATCTCCAGAATGACCAGACCTGCCGCAAAGGGCAGCTTCTGCTCATGGACGTGGCCTCCAGCTACGCCAATTATAACGCAGACCTTACCCGCACCATTCCTGTGAGCGGAAAGTTCACGCGCCGGCAGAAGGCTGTTTACAAGGCCGTCCTTCGAGTCCTGCGTGCCAGCATCAAGGGCGCGGTTGTTGGCAAAAAGCACAGCGACTGGCAGGTGGAGTCCCAGGAAATGATGAACGAGGAACTGCTCTCACTCGACCTCATCAAGCCAAAGGATATCAAGAAGGCGGACCCGACCGCTTCCGCCTGCCGTAAATATTTCATGCATGGTCTCGGTCATCCGCTTGGTCTGGATGTTCATGATGTGGCCCGCGCAGGGGATACATTTGACGAGGGCTGGGTCCTCACTGTTGAGCCGGGCATCTACATCCCCGAGGAGGGGTTTGGAATTCGCCTGGAGGACGACATTGTCGTTACCGACGGGGAACCCATCAACCTCATGGAGGATATTCCAATCGAGCCCGGCGAGATTGAGGAGTTGATGAATAGTTGATTGCCTTGTTTTGTGGATTGACGGCATCCCATCTGGTACTAGTCCTTGATTCTCCTCTTTTTCCTGCCACTTCCCTGACCTGAGCCTTTCAAATATCCAGCCAACTGCAATTTATGCCTGAAGAGAAAAAGTACTTTGCCGGACTGGATATTGGTGGTTCAACCATCAAGGCCGCCCTGGTTGATGCCGATGGGCAATCGACAGGAACCTTCGTTGAGGTAAAGAGCCACGTGAAGGATGGCTATGAGGCCACCTTTGGACAAATGGAAGAGGCACTTGCCCAGTTGGCAGGCAATGAGGGTGTGGAGGTTTCTGCGATACGTGGCATTGGCATTGATGTACCGGCCCCGAATTGTGACGGGGTCATCTGGACGCGTGCCAACCTGGCGCAGGACTGGGTGGGGACGAACGTGCGGGACAAGTTTTCCAAACGGAGTGGAATTCCTGCCTACATGACCAACGATGGCAATGCAGCAGCCTTGGGCGAATATGCCGTTCGCACAAATTATGATGGGGGCCTTATGCTGGTGGCTCCTGGCACGGGCCTGGGTGGCGGGCTCATCCTCCCGGGCGGAAAAATCTATGAAGGTGTCAATGGACTGGCCCTTGAAGTCGGGCATGTATCCGTCCCGCACCGGGAGGAGGACGGCAAACTGCCAAAATGCTCATGTGGATGGAAGGGTTGTTCCGAGGCCTGGGTTTCCCTGATGGCGCTTCGACGGCGACTGGGGATTGAACTGGCCAAGGAAAAATGGGCCGGTCATCCGCTGGCTTCCGAGGACAGCTCGATTGAGGAAAAGGCCTTCAAGCTGCGCGATTTTGCCGACGAAGATGATGAGCTGGCAATCCAGATTTTTCAGCAACAGGGCCAGATCCTGGGCTACGTTTTGGGTGACCTTGTACGGGTGTTTGACCCGGGGATGGTCGTGGTGGGTGGAGGACTCGCCGAGACATCGGAAAAATTCCGCAAGCGCTACATGAACTGGATCATGGAAGGGTTTGAGGAGCGTGGCTGGTCAATTTATCGCAAAAGTCCAATTGAGTCGAACAAGGTGACCACTCTATTTGAATGGGCGACTGGTGGCGACCATGCCGCCTCGCTGGGCATGGGCTTTGTGGCCAACGACCTCTTTGGCTGAGCCTAGGTGATTAGTGGTGGTTCCCGGGTTGCCTCCGTGGGAGTGCGGGTTCGTTTTCCGTTGAGCAGGGTGCCAATAGGGGTGTAACGCACAAGGTATTCGTACATCAGCAGGAGGATGCCTGTGGTGACGATACAAACAAACGGGAGCTTTATGATGCTGGGCAAAGGCCAGTCACTCACCCAAATCTGGATGATCTGGATCAAGGGAAGGTGGGCCAGGTAGAGCCAGTAGGCGGAATCTGACACGTAACGGATGGTTTTGTTCTCCCTTGAGCAGCACAGCCGGAAAAAACCGATGAAGCCCAGGATGAGGAGCCATGCGTATAGCGAGGCACTAAAGCCGAGCAAACCCCGTAAAGCCCCTCCTTCCTCCATGGAAGCAAGGCCGATGAAAAGCACGGGGACTGCTGCAGCAAAAT
>CAJWSN010000156.1 GCA_913046175.1 uncultured Opitutia bacterium | reverse complement strand
CCCGGGACACCAAGGGGGCAATCAGCCGGATCATCGACATGTTTCCCGAGGGGCAGGCCAAGGGATTGGCCCTGCAGTTGTCCTTCAGCATCGGTGCGATCATCAGCCAGAAACTGATTCCGAGGGAGGATGGACAGGGGCGTGTCGTGGCGATGGAGATTTTACGGAATACCTCGGGTATGGGGAACGTGGTCCGCACGCAGAACCTGGCACAGGTCTACTCCATGCTGGAGACACAAAAAAAGGAAGGCATGCAGACGATGGAGCAGCACTTGGTGGATCTTTACGCGCAAGGGATGATCTCGTACGAGAGCGCCCGCAACTTTGCCAACGACCTTTCCATCGACGATCAGTTGAAAGAGTATGACGAGGAGGAGGGTTACGAGGATTGAATCTTCCCACAGGCCGGGGGTCAGCGTCCGACGGTCAGGATTGCGATCTGCACACAGCCAATCAGGAATCCTAGGACCGCACCCGCCAACTCAATGAACTTGAATTCCTTGCGCAGGATTTCAAAAAGCACCGCCTCCAGCTTTTCCGAAGAGAACCTGGAGACCTTCTCCTCCACGATGGCACGGATGTCCAGGTTCTTTTTTAGCTTGGACTGGAGGCCCTCAAGCCACTCGTCGATGCCGTCCTGAAACTCCTTTAGGATGAGTCCTTTTGCCTTGGCAATGAGGGAGTCGTCAACCAGCAGGCTGGCCATGGGTATTCCGTCAACAAGTTTGCGCAGGCCCTGGTCAATTTTGCGTCCAAGGATTTGCTGTACATCGTCTCCTTTTGCCTGGGCTGTAATCCTGTCGAGGATCTCCTCCGTGGAGATCAGTTCGTTTGCAACAACGTTGCCCAGTTTTTCCCCGAGGGCATCCTGGCGCTTGGGGAACACGCCATGCAAAGTGAAGAGGCCCAGGTTCAAGGGCTTCTTTGGATGAAACAGCATCTTGATCGCAAGGTAGTTCGTGAGCCAACCGATGAAAAGGCCGGCTAGTGGAAGCAGGAATAAGCGGTAATCCATATCTTACGGGGTACTTTATTGTGGGCTGGATTCAATGTTTTTTGCTAAGGGGGTGGAATTCAAGGATTTCATCGTCAACAGGCAAACTGGTTGACCGACTAGGTCCGTGTTGCATTGTGTGTCACCGATATGAGCAATCGATATGTTGTGATCATGGCCGGTGGACGCGGGGAGCGCTTTTGGCCTCAAAGTCGCTTAACGCGACCCAAGCATCTTCTGCCCATTGTCGGGGACAAGGCAATGCTGGCCCAGGCCTTGGACCGTGTGGCCGGGTTGGTTCCGCCGGAAAATATTTTCATTATCACCAATGCTGAGCAACGGGAAGCGGTTCTTGAGGTCTGCCCGGGAGTTGATGCCGGGCAGGTGGTTGGAGAACCGGTGGGGCGCGATACTGCGGCAGCGGTTGGCCTCGCGGCAGTCCTTATACAGTCAAGAGATTCAGCGGGCACATTTGCCATACTTCCGGCGGATCACGTGATTCATGACAGTGAAGGTTTTCAACAGACGCTTGCCCGAGGCTTTGATGCTGCGGAGAAAGAGGAGTGCCTGGTCACGATCGGGATTGAGCCAACAGAGCCTGCAACCGGGTATGGGTATATTCAACGCGGGGAGCCTGTTTGCCGTGAAAATGACATTTTCAAGGTTCGGCGTTTTGTGGAGAAGCCGGACATGGAGACTGCCCGGGGCTATCTGGCCAGTGGTGAATACGCGTGGAACGCAGGGATGTTTGTTTGGCAGGCGACCGCGGTTCGACAGGCAATTGGTCGGTATGTTCCTGAGTTGGAAACAAGTTTGGCCGCCATTGCAGATGAACTTTCCAACGGGGGAAATCTCGCAGATGTCTTGGCACGACATTATCCGGACATCCACAAGATATCCATTGATTTTGCGGTCATGGAGAAGGCGGATAATGTGCTGACGATGCCAGCCGCCTTCGATTGGGACGACGTAGGTGAATGGCCGGCTGTGGCACGCCATCACGAGGCGGATGCTTCGGGGAACGTGGCACGCGGAGAATCGGTTATTCTGGATTCCACGGGAAATATTGTCTTCTCGGATGAGGGACACCTTGTCGCCCTTCTTGGCGTCCAGGACCTGATCATTGTGCGTACTGCGGATGCCACACTTGTCTGTCGCAAGGACCAGGCGCAAAACATAAAGGAACTGGTCAAGGCTGTCGGGGTTGAATTGCAGTGAAAATGTCAATGGTCCAAGGGTTAATTTCCCCTGGGGGTTGAATGCCTGCCCCCTTGGATTTCCCATGAATATTCTGGGCATTGATTACGGGCGCAAGCGCGTTGGCCTGAGCTTTGCAGATGGTGACCTTGGTGTGGCG
>CAJWSN010000155.1 GCA_913046175.1 uncultured Opitutia bacterium | reverse complement strand
GTAGCAAAGCCCGCCATTGGAATCCAGAAAAAATGAAGTTGCAGGTAGTTTCGCCAATGGTGACAGGCGAGGAACAACGCCATCAAAATTAGAACACCCATTGATCCCAGCCACTCTTGCCGCATCTCCACTGATTGATGGAAGCCGGGGATGTGCAGGCTCATCTCAACCATCCACCACATCAGGCCAATCAAGAATTTTGAAAAGCCGTTGACCGCCACGCAGAGTTGTTCCAGGTGCAGAATTCCGCAGATCATGGACAAGGTTCCTCCCTGGATTGCCAGTCCGGCTATTCCCAGCAGGAACAGGTTTAGAAACACGGCCCCTGGTGTGGCAATATCGAAGTGGGCAATCGTCAAAAATGTGCTGGCCATGGTGGCTGAAAAGCTGACGGCAAAGGCGAGGAGGAACTTCTGTGTCATTGTATGCCTGACCCGGGCTAAAAGCGTTCTGCCGGATTCCGGTACCGCTTCAATGGAAGGCGATCTCGCCCACGCTTTTAATTGATCTGCTAAGGGGATTCCATAGAGCAGGATTGCACACACCACTGAATAGGAAAATTGAAAACCCAGTTCGCGAATCTGGCTGGGGTCCAGAACCAGGATGAACCCTGCAGAACCTACCAGGGCGGGAAACGGCTTGCTATGGCGCATGATTATGCGTGATGCCCATAGGAAGGTCACCATAAGGAAGGCACGGACAGCCGAGGGCTGGCCGCCAGTTATTTGCACGTAAAGAAAAAGTATGCACAACCCCGTCAACATTCTTGCCCATCCCGGCATGGGAATGAAGTCAAGGAACCAGGCCAACGCCAATGCGATGATTCCGACGTGTAGACCGCTTATCGCAAACAGGTGCATCGTACCGCTTTGCCGGAAGGCGTTTTTCTGCTCTGGGGATAGCGAATTCTTTTCTCCCAACATCATGGCCACCAGTACATCCGACCTGGAATCCCCGCCTTTTCCACCATCCATTTTCAGGGTTTCCTGGAAAAAGATGTTGGATTTATGGCAAAAACGGGGGAAGGCATGTGTCGGTTCAACCCTGCTTATAACAATTGAGCGTTGGGATTCATGGAATACGTAGGTTCTCAGAAGATAGTCCTGGAACTCATTTTGATTTCCCTGATCCTGCCAACCGACTGGTTGGACTATCCCATTCAGTTTGAGCAGGTCCTTCCGGATAAATGGACCTTTTGTTTCCCCGGGACTTGCACGGAAATACAAGTCTGTGCCAATCAGGTATGACTGCACATCCGGGGCGTCCCTGACCCTGCCGATTCCGGACACCCGTTGGTATTTATCCTCCTGCTGGAAAATCCTTTTGACTTGGATTGTAAATTCAACTGCTCGTGGCGGCAATTGAAGGAGTGCACGATTCTCAAATACTGGGTCTTTTTGCTGATGCCAACCCCATGCAAAAAGGAAAACTGCAGAGCAGAAACATACCATCCAGGATCCCGACCACCAATGGCGGCTTTGCCAAAAGGCACACCAAAGACTGGCAAGGGCAAAGAAAACGCCACCGCTTACACATGTAATGGATGGAAGGTGAAGATGCTGTCCAGCCTGGTATCCCAGGATCAATGGGGCCAGAATCCACAGGAGGGGAGCCCGAATATTTGGAGGTTGAACCTGGTTCTGGGAAGTTTCGTACACGGCCTGGAAAAACCGTGATTAAATTATAATATAAGTAAATATAAAAATACATTCAAGGCCCATGACGCAGGAAAGCATCTCCGGAAAGCTTTAGTGGATTCAGGAGTGCCCGGTGTAAATAGTTCCGGGCCATGGAAACTGCTTTTGTCAGGGACTGGCCCAGTGCCAGGTTTGCTGCAATGGCTGCAGAGAGGGTGCAACCACTGCCGTGGGTGTTCACCCCCGGGATTCTCCGTGATGCGAAGCATTGGGTTTTCCCCGAGGGCCAAGCCAGTACATCAGTGAGTTCATTGCCTATCAAGTGGCCTCCCTTTAAAAGGAAGCAGGTCTTGAATTTTCGTGCAAGCTCACGGGCGGCATCCTTCAGTTCGAAAGCGGACTCTGGACGTCTGCCGATTAGTGCCTGGGTCTCATCCAGGTTGGGAGTGTTCAGGTTCGCTCGGGGCAGGAGTCGCTTCTTTATTGCATCAAACGCTTTGTGCTCAGCCAATGTCTTGCCGGATGTGGCCGCAAGGACCGGATCCACAACGAGCGGAATTCCCCTTGCAGTTTGCAACAGGCTTTCCTCAATGGTGATGACGGACTTTTCAGTGGGCAGCATTCCGGTCTTTATGGCCTTTACATCAAAAAATTGTAGAACCTGAAGACGTAGCCCTTGCTATCTTGGGATGTATTACACATCTAAAAACAGCCACAGGA
>CAJWSN010000154.1 GCA_913046175.1 uncultured Opitutia bacterium | reverse complement strand
GAACCAAAATACTCGAGTTCCTATTCGAGTATAAACTTCTCCAGGTGACAGGGCAATTTGTTCAAGGACCGGCAGCCATCGGCCGTCACAAGGACGTCATCCTCCAGGCGAATCCCGGCAAAACCTTTAATGTACACGCCTGGCTCGACGGTCATTATCATGTGTTTTTTAAGCAGGGTATGATCCGTTTGATTGAAACGGACCGCCTCGTGAACCTCCATTCCGATGGCATGACCGAGGCCATGGCGAAACTCTTCCTTGTACCCTCCCTGCATAATATGGTCGCGGGCTATCTTATCAACGGAAGATGCCTTGCGGCGTGGCTTGATCGCCTTGATCGCCAGGGAATGAGCCTCTTGGACCAAGTGATAGATTTCCCTTAGTTGAGGGTCAATTTTCCTGCCGGTAAATACGACGCGGGTAATGTCGCTGCAATAGCCGTCCACCAAGGCCCCGAAATCAAAAAGGACAGGCTCGTTTCTTCTGACTTCTCTATCCGTGGGGACATGATGAGCACCTGCGGAATTAGGGCCCGATCCCACGATGATGCCATTGGGGAAAGATTGCCGGTCCGCCCCCAGATATTGCATGCGGTAACTGAGTTCCGCAGACAACTGTTTCTCTGTCTTTCCGATAAAAAAGCGGGCACCTTCATTCATGAGGTCGCGAAATGCTTTTTCAGCTATCGTTACCGCTTTTTGGGTTGAACGTATCTCCTCTTCATCCTTAACTGCCCGACATTCCATTACCACGGCCGAGGTTAAGGCTATGCGCTTCCTGGAGATGCTGGAGGCCAATGCCTCATACGCCTTCAGGTTCGTCAGTTCTTTCTGCAGGCCGATTTTCTTGTACCCATTGGCCTTCTTTAATTGCGAGACAGCGGAGGGCAGGGACTTGTCGGTAATGACAATATCAGTCCCGGGACATTCTGCAGGGGCACGATCCTTGAACATCAAGGTGGTGATCAGGCTGGCCTTGGCACCATCAAATAATACAGCGGCTCCGCTGTCACTGAAACCAGTCAGGTAGCGAACCCCAATCGCATCACTCACCAGCATGGCATCCAGGTCCGTTTCATTTTGAGCCAGCTTGATCACCTTTTTACGGCGACGCCTGAACTGCCCGGCCAATTGTTTTTTCGAGATTTTCATACGATTGCGGGACACGCTTCCTGCTGAATCAAGCCCTCATAGAGCGCAGACAATCTCTTCGTCATTTCTCCGGCCGCTCCACCATTAAATATCGTATCATCCAATTGGGCTACAAAGGCAATCTCGCCCATCGTGCCGGTGCAAAACATTTCATCGGCAAGATGAATCTCTGGTTCCGGGATATGCATGACCTGACAGGGGATATCATGCTTCTGACACAGCTTTAAAACCGTTGATCGGGTAATGCCTTCCGGGCAGGCATCCGTCGTGGAAGTCAGGACCTGGCCTTCCTTGACCAGAAAAACATGGGTGGCATTGGTTTCTGCCAGGTTGCCATCTGTGTCCAACATCAGGGCATCATCGACTCCAGCCTGGTTCGCTTCCAGTTTGGCCAGGATGGACGTTAGTTGATTGCTGGAATGAATATGCTGGTTGAGCACATTGGCAAAAGGCCTGCGGTGTTGAGCGGTAACAAATCGAAGGCCTGTTTTATCATAAACAGGGGCCTTGTGTTCAGCCATGATAATCAAGGTGCAGCCCTTGGTATTAATTCGCGGATCCAATCCCGAGGTATACTTCAAGCCTCGACTTACCATCAGGCGCACGTGCACGCCATCTTTCATCTGGTTGGCTTCAAGGGTTCTCCGAAGCTCATCAACTATATAGTCATCTTCCGGAAACCCCTCGTATTGCAAGAGAACCGCGCTTTTTCGCAAACGCTCTAGATGCTCTTTCAATTTAAAGATACGCCCCTTGTACAAACGTAACCCTTCCCAAACGGCATCACCGTTCTGAACGGATGAATCAAATGGGCTCACGCCAGCTTCATCACGGTGAGAGAGCTGACCATTAATGTTTACCATTAAATCCTTGTTCCTTGGATCATAAGCCTGATGCATATCGATGCTCCCTGCTCAACAGATCCTATCTGCCGGGTGACCTGTGGACGAGCTCATAGGTTTTTCCCCGATCGTTGCTTTTCAGGATTCCATGGCGGTTGCAGACAAAGAGCCTTTGGCTGGGATCTGACAGATCAAAGGCAATTCCGGAAATGCCTGCGTTGAGAGATACTGGTGAAGATACTTCCTTGGCGAGCTTCCCCTTGGACCAGACTGAGATTGGGTTGCTGTCATCGGAAGAGAAACCGGAAAAATTAACATCCTCGTTTCGGGAACGTATGGCAGTCCACAATATCCTAACGCGGGGACTAACGACACCAATCTATTCCTCAGTGGTACACAAGTCCTGATCC
>CAJWSN010000153.1 GCA_913046175.1 uncultured Opitutia bacterium | reverse complement strand
GACGAACAACTTGTTGGCGCTTCCCCGGAAATGATCGTTCGGGTCAAAGGAAAAATCACGTCCGTTCAGGCGCAGGGGCTTGGATTCCTTATTCCCCGGTTGCGTGAGGATCGCCCCGTTGAATGAAACCACGCAATGAATACGGTTGTCCAGGCCCCATCGAAGGCTGTTGGGAAGGGCCTGCATGTTGAGTCTCGGGCGCTCCTTGCCAAATCCGGTAAAAATGATAAGCTTCTGGTCGGCAACTCCATCGCCATCCGTATCCCGCAGATAAAGAAGATCGGGGGTCACGACAAGGAACACTCCTCCCTTGTAGCAATGAATGGCCGTGGGCCAGGCCAGGTTTTGCGCGAAGACAGTTGACTTGTCGAAACTTCCGTCACCGTTGGTGTCTTCAAGAAGGCGCACCCGTCCAAGATTGTCGTCACGTCGCTCCGAATAGCCGATCATTTCCACCACGTAGAGACGTCCATTTGCATCGAAGGCCATGGACACCGGGTCCACGACCTGAGGCTCGGACGCCGCAAGTTCCATTCGAAAGCCAGCCTTGACCTGAAATGTGGAACTGGCCCTGGCCGGCTCTGTTGGCGGAATGAAAGGAAGTTGTTCGGCCGATGCCATCGGCTCTTCCGGAAAACAGGTTGTCCTGATTCCCAGCAAAATAATCACCCATAAAATGAGATTCCTCACAAGGTCACCCTGCAATCACCCGCATTGTGTGGCAAGTCAGGGTTTTCCATTGCGTTCTTCAGGTGAACGCCCGAATCTGTCCAGCGTTTCTGGATGAATTGCCAAAGACAGATTTCCCGCAGGCGCTTTCTGGTGTCGGGTCTCGTCGGTGCCACATGCATGGCAACCCATGCCGAGCAAAAGGCGCCGAATTCCCCAGACGAGCCTGTCATCGACATTCACCAGCACACCAATTACCTGTTTCGCTCCAACAAGAAACTCGTCGACCACCAGCGGACCATGGGTGTGAGCACCACGCTGCTGCTTCCTGCCGGCCGGCCGGTCAATCGAGAGTCAACCCACCAAGGAAAATCCAACGGCCTTGCCGCGAAGACTGGAGGCAATGAATCTGTCATGCTGCTGGCAAAGCAATATCCTGATGATTTCAGGTTCGGGGCAAACGAAGTGACGGATTTACCGGGCGCCCCCAAGGAGCTTGAAAAATACCTCAAGGCCGGGGCCGTGGTGATTGGCGAGCAAAAATTCAATGTGGATTGCGACTCTCCACACATATGGAAAATTGCCGAGGTCGCCCGTGAGTATAACGTGCCCGTTCTCATGCACTTCCAGCACAATGCCTACAACAAGGGAATCGAGCGTTTCCACCGCACCCTGGAGAAATTTCCAACGGTCAAATTTATTGGTCATGCGCAGACCTGGTGGGGGAATATTGACAAGGCACACAAACAGGAGTTGATGTACCCCAAGACCAAGGTTACACCCGGAGGCATCACGGATAAACTCCTGACGGACCATCCAAACATGTACGGGGACCTGTCTGCTGGGTCAGGACTCAATTCCATGTTGCGGGATGAGGAACATGCCCGTGAATTTCTCGACCGACACAGGAACAAGCTTCTTTATGGAAGCGACTGCCCCGATGCGGCAGGACGCACAGCGGGCTGCAAGGGTTCAGTCATCCTTTCCACCGTACGCCGGCTGTCCAAGGACAATACAATTGAACGCAAAATCCTTCATGACAACGCCAGGAAATTGTTCAGGCTTTGAAATTCCGCAGTTTCCGAATTGACCTCAATCTTCAGCCCCACCTGGAATGCATCAAGCCAGCATCTTATTTTTCCTTTTCAGTTTGCTTTTCATGATTCCCGCAAAGGGTGCCGATATTGCAGCGCAGCCTCTTCTATTGCACACTCAACGCCTTACAGAGGCGCTCGACTACGTGGGTGCACCACTGTCCACTGAAACCCGCAGGCAACTTGCCATTGCTCGAAGAACCCTGGACGATGTAAAATCCGTCCAACTTGTGCAGGAGGTCCTCGACCCACTTTGCCTTGCAATCATTCACATCAACCCGGAGTCACGGGTAAAGGTAACGCAGGGCCCTGCCAAACCCGAACTTGTCGAGCAGGGATGGCGGAGCTTTCTTATCAAGGTCATCAACAGCGCCGGAGTCACCGCGCCGCTCAAGGTCACCAGTGCCAATGCCCTGCCCATGAGCTTTGGTGGATGGGGTGGCCCTGGACGAAAACCTCCCACAGGTGGCATACCAAACCTGCCACGAGACCGCTGGCTTGGACTGCTGACCTTTGACAGCCGGCCACTTAATCCGAATCTATCCGGTCTCCCTGTCGAGTACCGTATTCTGCACGCCTACTCCCGCGACCAGGGTAAACGCGCTGCAATCATGGGCTTTGACGTGGGACAAGGCACACAGGACCTTGGTTTTCGAAGTG
>CAJWSN010000152.1 GCA_913046175.1 uncultured Opitutia bacterium | reverse complement strand
GTCCTGCCCGACAAGGGTTTCCATTTCCTCCCCACCACGTCCAAAAACAAAGGGGTCTCCACCCTTTAAACGCACGATACTTTTGCCCTCCCTGGCCCGGCTGACCAAAATGTCCAGGATTTCATCCTGTGAAATGGAATGCATCCCAGGAGCCTTGCCCACATCAATCATCTCACAACGAGGTGCGCACAAACGGCGGAAATCCGGATTGACCAGGTAATCGTAAACCAACACATCACACTGGTTCAGCAGCTCGACGGCACGCAAAGTCAGCAACCCCTTTGCGCCGGGGCCTGCACCCACAAGAAAGACTTTTCCTTTTTCCACTGCCATGGTACTCATCGCTTTCGCAGGGATTTCACAATTTCCTGCAATTCAATTTCAGTTCCGGCCTCATCCTGAGCATGAATCTCAAATTTATAATAACAGGAATCCTCGTGAAAAACAAACAGGTGATTGCCCTCCAAAAATCCCCCGATACAGGAATGGCAACCTCCACCCAAAAGTGACAGGAGACGCTTCTCCACACCCACAGCATGACCGGTTTTTTCACAAAATATTGACGGAAGCCGATTCTCCTCTCCAACACGACACTGCACAGCAATTGCCCCCTGCCCCGGAGCCGGCACAACTTCTTCCTTGGATAGAGGCTTAAACACGATTCCAGCCCGGGTCTGGATACCCAGACGGGCCAATCCTGCAGCCGCCAAGACCGTGGCATCCGCATACCCTTCGCATATCTTGTTCAGCCGCGTCTCCACATTGCCGCGGATCTCCAACCATGAAGCCTCGGGAAACTTCTGCCGGAGTTGCTCACGTCGACGGGGACTGCCAGTGGCAATGGTTGACGGGGCTGGCACTTTCTCCCTGAGGACAAGGACATCATGGGCATCTCCCCGCGGAAGGTAACCTGCAATGGCAAGGCCATCAACTTGTATGGCCGGCAAGTCCTTGGAACTGTGGACGGCAATGTCCGCCGCCCCCGTAAGCAGAAGGTTTTCCAATTCCTTCGTAAACAAGCCGACACCTCCTTCATTCTGGAGTGACCAATCCTGTTGGCGGTCGCCGGTTGTGGAAACCTCGATCAATTCAACCTGCAACCCTGAATCTGCCGAAATCAAGGCATCCCGGACCAACATGGACTGGTGAAGTGCAAGCCGACTCTTGCGGGTAGCTAGTCGAATATTTGATTGCATAGGACCTCTTGACTGTTGGACCTAAAGATTATGGTGCGCGGAAGGATGCCCGGCAACCTGGAACGAATGTGACGCGCTGTCAGCGGTAGGATGCCTGCGCTCCCTTGATGCTGCGCTTCGGCACCCAGGGCATTAGATTCCGGAGATACTCCCCGGTTTCCTCAACTGGATGATTTTCGCCTTCTTCAAGCAGGCGGTTGTACTCCGGAAGGCCAGCCTTGTACTCATCAACCCACTCTTTGGCAAAACCACCCTCTTGAATCTCCCTGAGAATTTCCTTCATCACGGCCTTGGTTTCATCTGTGATCACCCGTGGTCCACGGGTGACATCACCATATTTGGCAGTCTCGGAGATGGAGAAACGCATGCCGGCAATACCGGACTCAACCATTAGGTCAACAATGAGTTTAAGTTCATGAAGACACTCGAAGTAGGCCATTTCAGGCTGGTAGCCAGCTTCAACGAGGGTTTCAAATCCTGCCTGCACCAAGGCGGAGGCTCCACCACACAAAACGGCCTGCTCCCCAAATAGATCAGTCTCCGTTTCCTCCTTGAAGGTTGTCTCGAGAATACCCGCACGGGCGGCGCCGATGCCGTTGGCCCAAGCCAAAGCGATATCCTTGGCGTTCCCCGTGGCATCTTGGGCAATTGCAATAAGTGCGGGGACTCCCTTGCCTTCAACATACTGACGACGGACAACATGACCCGGCCCCTTGGGGGCAACCATGATGACATTAACGTCCTCGGGGGCCTTGATAAGATTGAAGTGCACGGCAAACCCATGACTGAAGAGAATGGTCTTGCCAGCAGTAAGATTCGGAAGAATGTCATTCTCATAGACATCAGCCTGACGCATGTCAGGCACCCCAATCATGATAACATCGGCTTTCGCGATGGCGTCGCCCGAGTCAAGGACTTCAAATCCATCCTCGGTGGCGACCGTGCGTGACTTGCTTCCTGGATAGAGACCGATGATGACCTTGCATCCACTATCGCGCAGGCTCTGCGCATGGGCATGGCCCTGAGAGCCGTAGCCAATGACGGCGAGTGTTTTCCCGGAAAGAGGCTCCAGGTTGGTATCCTGTTCAGTATAGACTTTTGCTGGCATGGGTTGGGTTGGTAAAATAAGGTGTGAAGAGACAATTGTCAGTCTGCAGCTGGTTCATCAGCCTGCTTCCCCGGGCTGGCACCCTTGCGCTTGAGCGCAACACTTCCAGTTCGGGCCATTTCAATGGTCTCAAATGGTGAAAGAAGTTCAAGGAAAGAGGCAATCTTGTTGGGATTACCAGTGATTTCGAGT
>CAJWSN010000151.1 GCA_913046175.1 uncultured Opitutia bacterium | reverse complement strand
CCCGGGGTCAGCATCAAAACCGAGCTCAGCGAAGGCCACGCCGCGAAGGGCACTGAGGCAATTCATCAAGATATCGCCCCGCCCAGGACACCTGGACTGTAACTTTTTGAGGACCGATTCTGACTGCATCCAAGGGCGCCTTTCTGGCTGGAGGAGTCACGCTTTTGCTGGGCATGTTGTTCAAGCGTCATTGGGTTCTCCAAGGGGCATTCCTCCTGTTGACTTTTGGAATAGGGATAGGGTTGATCCAGAAGTTGCCCCGCATGAATGAATTTAGCAAGAGTGAGGGTGGCATTCAAGGGCGTGAGGCTGCTTTCAAATACGGCTACCAACTCGTCACCGAGGAGGCAAAATTGAAAGGTGTGGGCTATAAGAACTACTACAGTTCCATGCAGGCAGAGTATGGTAAGGCCATAGCTACTCATGGCAGTTACAATGAAGTAGGTGCCACAACTGGGCAGATTGGTCTGTTTATTTATCTGGGTATCCTCTATATGAACATGAGGATTCTCTTGCTATCCAAGGTGCGCACAGTTCGTGAGGATCGTGTCCAACGACTTCTTTTCATCTTCGTGGTGAGTTTTGGCATGTCCGCCTGGGTGGTCGATTGGGCTTTCCGTGCGACTTATTTTATGACTGCAGGAGCGGTGGCAGCCTTTCACAGGCTTATGCTGAAGTCCAAGCGTGGTGAAATAATGATTGAAAAGGAGGCGCAGGCTCCTGCCCCTGCCGAATGGGCGCAGACAGAATTAGAACTGCCTTCTCTTGATCTTGTACCGGAGTCTCCGGAAGAATCGTCAGCTGAAGAGAGAAAAAAACCCAAGTGGACACCTTTCGGCATTCGATGGGAAAAGGTGGGGATTCTGGACATTGTGCTCATGTTCTGCCTCTTGCGTTTATGTTTGTTTTGCTGGGGCATGGCAGTTGAGATGGAATTCTAGCTGTGCATTTGGCGTTCATCAATGAAGGATTTCTGTGGTCTGCCCAGGCTCTTGGGCAGGTTCTTGTCTGGATTGGTTGCCTTCAATGCATCTATACCTTCCTGATCTATCCACTTGCCATTCAGATTTTTGCAAGGGTCACGCCTTGTGACCCTGTGGGTCGACTTCCCTCTGGTGAGACACAGCCAAGAATTTCAATCATTATTGCCGCACACAATGAGGAAGCCTGTATTCGTTCACGTATTGAAAACCTTCTGCAATGCGATTATCCACCAGAACTCGTCGAAATCATCCTGGTTTCCGATGGATCGACAGATCGAACAATCCATGAAGCAGAATCGGTTGGCACCGGGAATTTACGAGTGATTGCACGTACTGAAAAGTCGGGAAAACCGGCATGTCTCAATGCAGCGGTGGAACAGGCAGTTGGTGAGTGGATTATTTTTGCTGATGCGAGGCAGTCCTTCGCTGTTGATGCGCTTCAACATCTCTCCCGGCATTTTGGCAACCCTTCAGTTGGAGCAGTTAGCGGTCAACTTTTCCCACATCCTTCAACCGGTGCTGCGGGACAGGGTATTGATTTCTATTGGAGGCTCGAAAAGGGGTTGCGTCATGCGGAGGCAAGGCTTGATTCCTGCATCGGATGCACGGGTGCCATTTACGCCCTGCGAAGGACGCTTTATCGCCCACTGCCTGGGGACATCCTCCTGGATGATGTCGTGATCCCCATGGAAGCCGCCCTGCAAGGGAAAAGAATCCTCTTTGAACCCGAGGCAAAGGCCTTTGACCCGCAGCGTTTCGATCCAGCTCTGGAGAAAATGAGAAAGACCCGGACCCTCGCCGGGAATTTTCAAATGCTACTGCGTTATCCCCAATGGTTGCTTCCCTGGCGGAACCGTCTTTGGTGGAAATTGTTTTCTCACAAGTACAGTCGCCTGCTTACGCCTGTCGCGCTGGTTTTTGCTTTGACTGGAGCTTGGCTTGCCCGGGATGTTGGTCCCTATTCCATTTTGCTCCTTGGGCAGCTGGTCCTGTATGGGATGGCTGTGGTTGGCATGTTGTGGCGTGGGGGCAAGCTGGTATTACTTTCGGTTCCGGCGGGTTTCCTGTTCCTGTCTGTCATGATTGTGCGTGGATTCTTTTATTATTTGTCGGGCAGCTACAAGTCTGGATGGGAGAAGAGTCGGGGTCCCGGCTGAGGTGGATTTTATCCTTGTGACACAGCGGGGTGCTGGCGTAGCATTTCTGCACACGCAACCTCTGGACTGCACTATTCATGATGAAGCTCAATGTTGGCAGGGGGACTGTCCTATGTCTCGTCCTTCTTGTTCTTGCTCTAAGTGGTTGGATCCTGGCAGACCTTTCCTTGCGGTTGAACTTCCTTAGCGATGATTCGTTCTATGTTACACTGCCTGCAAAGTCTTTCGTACAAAATGGGATTCCCTCCATCGACGGTGTGAACCCCACAAATGGTTTCCACCCCCTGATTTTCACCCTGGACGTTTTGCTGGCCAAGCTGGGGGTGGAGGACATTTATCTGGTGAACCAACTTTTGGGCGTTGGCTTCCTGTTGCTGGCCGCCTGGCTTTTTTTCCGGTATCTGGAACGCTTCCTGGATCGCGGACTTTCCCTGCTGCTGGC
>CAJWSN010000150.1 GCA_913046175.1 uncultured Opitutia bacterium | reverse complement strand
AAAGACCCCACGAAATAATTAATTCCGCTCGCGACGATCAATTGCTGGATTTGGTGCGAGACCCTTGGTCTCTAAGCCGGCCAAAATAAACTGATCTATCGGATTGCGGACCCAATCTTGATTTTGGACCGTTGGCAATTTAGCTACTTGCAGCGGCTGCAGCGACCACCAGTCACGACCCGCCCAAGAATCAGTACTAACCTCATAACGACTAAGCACTCGATCTTTTGGCCAACGAGCGCCCTCGGTAATCCATTGGCGGAAAAGTGCTGCCTGTTCCTTTGTGAGCGGTTTCTTTCCGCTTTTCCTGGGGGGCATGCGATCGTCTTCATCATTGGTGGTGATGCGGTGAAGCAGTTCGCTTGCATCAGGTTTGCCCGGGACGAGTGCATGGCTTCCTTCCAGGTCAGCAATGGCGCCCTCACGGGTGTCAAGGCGTAGCTTTGCCTTGCGCGTGTTCTCATCCGGTCCGTGGCAGGCAAAGCACTTATCTGACAGGATGGGACGTATGTCCCGCGTGAAATTGACCTTGGCGCCAAGGATGCAGGGCACGGAACACAGCGCCAGCGATATCGAAACTTTGAATAAATTCTTCATGTGAACACGGTTTGTTGATCCAAAAGGTTTTTGTCTGTTCGGTTAAAGTTGGGCAAGGAATTTTTGGGTTCGTTCGAATGGTTTCGCAAGTCTTGATGTTCAAAAAAGTGCTCCATTTGACTACAATATCCGTAAGTTTACTGGATTCCATTCGCTCAAGGTTTGGTTCTGTCCCGGGTTTGATTCCCGGTTGATTGGGTCCAGTCCCATAGTTTCCTTAGCAGGGAGGCATTTCCAGCTGTGTCCTGCCCGATTTCCCAGATGGAGATTCCGGACAGGCCTCGTTCCTGTGCAAGGCTTGCCTTGCTGTGAAGGAGTCTGGGGCCGTTGAAAAAATAGCCTCCAGCTTCGTTGGTTTCGGGCGAGGGTCGATGACGATTAAGGATTTCCGCATAGGTTGAGGCTTGAGCTCGATTATTGATCTTCCGTCCGTAAAAGGGCACCCCAAGATAGAGCTTTTGCGGTGCAATGCCGGCCTTAAGTGCCAGTTGAAGGTCGGTCCTGGCCTGGGCAAGGGTTGAGTGTCGCCCATCGTGGTCATAGGACATGAGATAAAGCCGATCCAGATGTGGGATGGCCTCGGGCAGGGGTAGTCGCCTTGGGTTGACGGAAACAGAGATGGAGAGTCCCTTTGCGTGAAGAATCCTTGCGGTATCGCGGATGAGGAGGACAAAGTTTCGCTCCTCCTGAGGGTTGGCTGGAAATTCCCAGTCGAGATCGACACCTGAGAAATGGTGCTTTACGCAGTACCCAAGCAACGCCTGCGCAAAATTTTCACGGTTTTGCGCGGAAGCAGCTGTTTCCGGGAAATGTTTCCCCCGTCCCCAGCTCCCAATCGCAAGATGAATTTTCACTTTGTGTTTCCTTCGAATGTGATCGAGTTTTTTCAAGTGGGCGGCCCGCACATTCGACATGTCAAGGGTGCCCCTTGGACCCGGGATCACGGCGAAGTAGAGAAGATCATCCAGGAATATGGCGCCGGAGGTTTCCAGTGCGTCAACACGGTAGTGTGGAAGGCATCCCACAAGGCGCAGTTTGTCAGCTTCGGCAGGGTGAGCCATAAGCAGGAGCGCCCCCATTATGTGCATGCAGGGCCTCATGGTTCCTGGCCTGTGATTGATCATGCAGACTTGCGAAAAATTGCCCCGAGAAGAAAGGCGGTAAGGAGAAAAGTTACCAGGAATACCAATGCAAACGCCACCAGGCGGGGATCCGGCACCTTGCCCAGGCTGGAGACAAGGTTTGTATCCGGTGGAGCAACCGCCTGGACCGGTATTATCTTAAGATAGAGCTTTTCCACGAAAGGAGTCATTACTGGATGCAGAATCAGTGCGGCCAGGGCGGAAATGCCAAGGGAGATGGCAAGGAGGATGATTCGTATGAACACCTTGAGTAGGAGCCACAAGGCAGCCACACCAAGCAGAAGCACCACGGCTGTGGAGAAATTGATTGTTGGGGAATAGACTTGGGCAACGATGCCTGCTGCGCTTGCGGGTGACGCGAACATTTGTTGGTAATGGTTGGGCCGGCAGGGGAGGTGTTTTTCAATCGAAGACCTTAAGGTGTCCAAGGGCTTTGTATGTTCGTAACGTATTTTTGACATCATTAAATTGCAAGAACCCCGCGTACATGCGATAATAATTAAGGTGTAGATCGTTCTTGTTTGGGGAATTCATCTGAAGTTATCGTAAAATTATGTTTGCAGAGCGGCTGGTATTGGAGTTATGACCTGAAAGTCTAACCAAAGGGAGGAACCTGTCATGAATATTAGGTGGATTTGGATTTTTCTGGTCGGGATCATTTTAAACACGGTGCTGTTTGCCCCGCCCATAAACCAATTGCAAAAAGGCGATATCATCCCGGAGTTGGTATGGAAGGACCGCTCCATCAAGAAGGATGTGAAGTTGATCAATGTCGTGGGTGGGCGTGTGATTCTGGGTGTTGAGGGGACAACGGAAGCCTTGCGGTTGGATGATTTCGAAAAATTGGTCAACCTAACCAACGAGAGTCTGGAAACCGTACGGGAGGAATTCGAGGCGAAGAAGCAGGCGC
>CAJWSN010000149.1 GCA_913046175.1 uncultured Opitutia bacterium | reverse complement strand
ACTCCGCCGGCCACAACACCACCGAACTCGACTCCGCCGGCCACAACACCACCGAACTCGACTCCGCCGGCCACAACACCACCGAACTCGACTCCGCCGGCCACAACACCACCGACAGACTCGTCTGCACCACCCGCAAGCACAGCACCTTTTGATCCCCTGAATTTTGGGTCTGCAGCACCACCCGCAAACCCATAAAAAATATCCCTGAATGGAAACTGGCGGCTTTCAGCATTCGCCCCTGCACGAGTTTCACAAGGATCATGGCGCCCGCTTTGTCCCTTTTGCAGGATGGAAGATGCCCATTCAATACTCTGGCATTCTGGATGAACACCGTGCCACGCGCGAAAATGCCGGCCTCTTTGACGTTAGTCACATGGGGGAATTCCTGGTCACAGGGGATCAAGCCGAAGCTTTCCTTGACTATATTATCACCAATGACCTTTCTCGCATCGAGGATGGACAGGCGCTCTACAGCACTGCGTGCTACGAGCACGGGGGAGTGGTTGATGACCTGATTCTGTATCGATTGTCTGGCAAAAAGTTCTTTATTTGTTGCAACGCCTCCAACATGACAAAAGTGGAAGCTTGGCTTCAGGAAAA
Source organism: uncultured Opitutia bacterium (assembly GCA_913046175.1). GTDB lineage: Bacteria > Verrucomicrobiota > Verrucomicrobiia > Opitutales > JABJCN01 > JABJCN01. The sequence goes on along the minus strand of CAJWSN010000149.1, from coordinate 2,068 downwards.
TGAAGGGGCTTTTGCCTGCAGTGTGGAGAATGTATCTGCAAACTATGCACAACTTGCCGTACAGGGTCCGAATGCAACCAACATTCTCGAACTTGTTTTCCCGGACTGCAGCATGTCCATCAACCGATTCAGGTTCATCGAGAGTGAAGCATTTGGGCACCCATTCCTGTTAAGCCGAACCGGCTACACGGGTGAAGATGGATTTGAAATCTACCTGCCCCCGGCTGGTGCACCTCTTTTCGCTGCTGCAATTTTAGAAACCGGTAATCATTTCGGGCTCAAACTGGTGGGCCTGGGTGCCCGGGACAGCCTGCGTCTCGAGGCTGGGTTGCCACTATACGGGCATGAAATCAGCGAAGAAATCTCACCGATTGAGGGGGGCCTGGGCTGGACCGTTAAATTTGGCAAGGCAAGCGATTTTATTGGCAAGGCCGCACTCCTGAGAAGGCGGGAGGACCCCTGCGCAAGGCGGGTCATCCATTTTACTTCAACTGAAAAAAGAATTGCCCGGCAGGGAAGTCGGGTTTTTGCAGGGAAGGAAGACATCGGTGAAGTGCTTTCCGGCACGTATTCCCCCATGACGGAGGGTGCCATTGGTTCCGCCCTGGTCGAGATGGAGAAGGTGGCTCATGATACATTGTTCGCGGAAGTACGTGGCAATCGCCTTCACATACAAAGAGCAAAGCCCCCGCTTCATAAGTCCATTTGAGCGCAGATTGTTCCAAAAACCTTGCCTCCGGGGCGAAATCAACCTTTGCAATAGATTCAATGAGCCAAATTCCCGAATCTCTCAAATACACCAAGGATCATGAATGGATTCGCTTTGGTGAAGACAACACAGCCATCGTGGGTATCACCTACCACGCCCAGGAAAATCTGGGTGATATCACATATGTCGAGCTTCCCGAGTGTGGCTCAACTTATGTCCTCGGGGATGCATTCGGGGTCGTGGAATCTGTCAAGGCCGCATCCGACCTTTTCCTTCCGGTTGACGGGGAGATCCTGGATATAAATGAACTGCTTCTGGAATCCCCCCAGCTTGTGAACGATGACCCTTACGGGGATGGATGGATGGTAAAAATCCGCATACATGGCAACGAGTACCCCCCAGAGTTGATGACCTCCGGTGAGTACGCAAAAATCGTAGGCATCGAATAATTGGCTCCTGTTTTTCAAAGTAGCAAAAAGGATTGCAGGCTCTCTGGAAAACTGCAAAGTTTCCGCCCTTTCCATTTTTTGGAAACCCTTACTTCTGGTTAGGCGAATGGCCGATAATCCACAAAATCCTCAAGACGACCGTAAAATCACCCGGGTTGACGAAAGTACCCCCGGGTTGACCCCGGATGAACAGCTGATCCTGACTTGGGGGAAATACAAGGGACTTTTGTTACGGTCCACCTTGCTGTTGCTTATCCTGGGAGGAGTTTGGTTCGGCAGGCATTATTACACTGAAGCCAAGTTGCGAGGTATTCAGGATGCATACACGGTTGCCCTTGCGAAAGACAAGAAAGCTCAGGAGGCTCGGGCAAAGGACGGCAAGTTTGATGCCTTTAATGACATGGAGGTGTTGGACGAGACAATTGATTTCGCGGAAAAGAACAAAAGCCATCCCTTGGCAGGGTATGCTCAAATCAAGGTTGGGCATGCCTATATGAAGATCAGTAAATTTGAAGAGGCTGGGCGACATTACAAGGCTGCAGTTGATGCTTTGGGCAAAGTTCCTGAGATTGAGGGGCTTGCTGCGCTGCACCACGCCATCGCAACCTTCAGAACCGGCAAGGAGGAAATTGCCAAAAAAGAACTGGTACGCATAGCGGAAAATGACAACTACATGGGTACCCACCGCGGACACGCCTTTTACAAGCTAGGGGTCATAGCCTTGTCCAGGTCAAACCTTGAAGAATACAAGAATTGGGAGACTGCGCTCGAGAACGCCTCCCTTGCCAATGGCGCAGAACAATGGCTGGTGGACTTGAGGGATTTCCGCAGCCAAATTCCCAAGGAGGGCTTTGCCGCGCTGGGGCCAATACCAATCAATACCCCCCAATACCCCCAACCCCTGTCTCAG
>CAJWSN010000148.1 GCA_913046175.1 uncultured Opitutia bacterium | reverse complement strand
CCTGCTCTTTTCCGGCGGACAGTTCCCGGATTACGACCTGAAACTGGACTGGCTGCGCGAAGCGGACGGGGGCAACTGGTACCGGGCCGAACAATACGACATGGAGGGATGGCTCTGCCCTGCCCTCTTCTGCTACTTCGACGAGGCTCCCAAGGAAATCTACGCCCGGTTTATGCCCGGTGATACTTAACCCATCGCAGGTACACCCAATCATGCCCCCCGTGAACAAACCAACCTTCGGTGATATTTGTTCAAGGTTTCAAAAATCCGGGTTGAAACCGGCTTCCACTTGAAAAAACAAATTTTGGCCTAAGTATAAGGATTCCATGAAAAGAATCCCAATCCTCATAGCCATGACTCTCGCCGCAAACCTATCCGCAGGATCCATCTATTCCCATCAGCTTGTCGACATCGACGGTAACAAAACCAGCCTGAAGGAACATGAGGGCAAGGTACTCCTGATCGTCAACGTGGCCTCAAAATGTGGTTTCACTGGACAATACTCTGGACTGGAAAAACTCTATCAGGAATTCAAGGACCAGGGCTTGGTTGTCTGCGGATTTCCCTGCAACCAATTTGGGAAGCAGGAGCCCGGCACAGAAAAAGAAATCAAGGAATTCTGTTCCCTGAAATATAATGTGACATTCCCGATGTACGCGAAGGTTGAAGTGAAAGGGCGGGATATGCATTCACTTTATGAAGAGCTGGTTGGCGGGAAGTCTCCCATCAACGGCAGCATCAAGTGGAACTTCACCAAAATCCTGACTGACCGTGGGGGCAAACCCATCAAGAGATTCAGCCCCCTGACCTCCCCCACCTCAAACAAAATTCGAAAAGCAATAAAGGAGGCTCTGGGTCAATAGATTCAACAAAAGACCGGGGTGTCATGCCTAAAAAGCAATCCACAAACAATTTACAGATAAAGATTGGGAAATGAATGTGCGGAAATCATATTGCAACAAATTCAGCGATGCAATTTATGGAAAGAATCCACGAGTAAAAAAATGAAGCGAGCCTTGCGATTCAACATCTCCCACAAGTAAAAAAGAAATCGGGAAATTGAGGTATTTAAGATACATCCCCTTCCTTTCGATACAGGCAATGGCCCTCCTTGCTTTTTTTGTGCCCCTGACCTGGGCTTGCATCACCCTGGCCATCTTTTCCTACCTCATTCGAATGTTTGCCATCACGGCATTCTACCATCGTTATTTTTCACACCGCACCTTCAAGACCTCGAGAATTGTACACACAATCGGTGCCATAGTGGCAAGCACTGCAGGTCAACGGGGACCGCTATGGTGGGCCAGCCACCACCGAAGACATCACCGACATTCGGACACTCCAAACGACCCCCACTCCCCAACCCTCAAGGGTTTCATATGGAGCCATATGCTCTGGTTTATGGCGCCTTCAGCACATGCGACCGTTAAAGATGAAATACCGGATCTGCAAAAGCTGCCGGAATTACGACTTCTCAATCGTCTTGACTGGATTCCGGTTGTTGGACTCGCCACCGTGTGCTACCTCCTTGGAGAAACGGCCTGGGCCGCAAAATATTTTGATGCCACCGGCTGGCAATGGTTGATCTGGGGATTCTTTGTGCCCACCACGGCACTGTACCACGCCACCTACACGGTAAACTCCCTGGCACACCTTTTTGGGACAAGGAGATTCAAGACCCGTGATGGAAGCCGGAACAATCTTTTAGTCGCCTTGCTTACCTTGGGTGAAGGATGGCACAACAACCATCATTTCTTTCCGGGAACCGCCCGGCAGGGATTTACGAGATGGGAGATCGACCCCACCTTCTGGGGCCTCAAGATCATGGCTTGGTTGCGAATCGTGAGTGACTTGAAACCAATTCCTGAATGGGTGCAGGCCAAAGCGGTTGAACACCCTGAAGAAACCCGGTAACCATGAAACTGGCAGTGATTGGGTCCGGGATTTCCGGATTGATCTGCGGATACCTGCTCGGAAAGTCACATGACCTCACAATCCTGGAGGCCGATTCCAGACCCGGCGGGCACGTCAATACTGTAAAGGTCACAGGTCAATCCGGCATTCATGCAGTGGATACGGGATTCATCGTTTTCAACCGGCTGACCTACCCAAAGTTCTGTCAACTACTGAACAATCTCGGCGTCCGCACAAAGCCGACCCGGATGGGCTTTTCCGTGAGTTGCGAGGCAAGCGGCATTGAGTATAGCGGCGAATCAGCCGGGGGGCTGCTTGGCAGCATTCGCAACCTGTGCGACCCTTCCCACTGGGGCATGGTTGCAGATATACTGAGGTTTCACCGGCTTGGCCAGGATCAGGCAGCACACCCAACCGGGGAGCAAACCGTCAGCGAATATGTAAAGAGACACAAGCTCGGTAAAAGATTTGTTTCGCACTACCTGTATCCACTCGGGTCAGCCCTCTGGTCCTGTCCAGCTGAAAAGTTCGGGGACTTCCCCATGGAGTTCGTGATCAATTTCATGGACAACCATCAAATGCTGCAGGCACGCAACCGGCCAGTGTGGAGAGTGATAGAAGGAGGGTCGAGGACATACGTGGATCGCATGGTCGAGACCCTTGGATCCCGTCTTCGGTACAATAGCCCGGTTCAATCGGTGAAGCGCATTCATAATAAAGTTGAAGTTATCCAGCAGAACGGGGATGCAGCCACTTATGACGAG
>CAJWSN010000147.1 GCA_913046175.1 uncultured Opitutia bacterium | reverse complement strand
CCCTTTTTTTGAATAACCCCATCCCTTAAATTTGGCAGGACTGTTTTGTCTCCGCGGAAAAAACCGTTTTCATCCAGATGGATGCAACCCGTATGCCATTTATTTTTTGCTCATTACCATGGATAAGGAAAACCTAACCAAAGCCTGCGCAGTTGCCCGGGGACTTTCCATTGATGCCATTCACGCATGCAGTTCCGGTCATCTGGGGCTGCCGCTTGGAGCCACTGAAATAGGCGCCGTTCTGTTTGGTCATGCACTACGCCACAACCCGGAAGCACCGGACTGGATCAACCGCGACAGGTTTGTCCTCTCTGCAGGGCACGGCAGCATGTTCCTTTATGGATGGCTGCACCTGAGTGGTTACAATCTGTCCCTCGATGAAATCCGTAATTTTCGCCAACTTCACAGCAAGACACCAGGGCACCCGGAATTCGGGGAAACCCCAGGCGTGGAATGCACCAGTGGACCATTGGGACAAGGTGTGGGCAATGCAGTCGGCATGGCCATGGCCAGCAAGATGGCTGCAGCTCATTTCAATACCGGGCCCCATGTGGTTTTCGACAATCGGGTTGTCTGCCTCGCTGGAGATGGATGCCTGCAGGAAGGCATCTCCTCAGAAGCAGCCTCATTGGCCGGCCATCTCGGATTGGACAACCTGATCCTTATTTATGACTCCAACGACGTCACGCTCGACGCCATGGCGGATGCAACCCAGAGCGAAGATACGTGCAAGAGGTTCGAGGCTTACGGCTTTGACACCCAGATCGTTCAAGACGGACACGACCTGAATGCCCTTTGCGAGGCCTACGAGAAAGCACGGGATGCTTCAAGCGGCAAGCCGCAGTTCATTGAAGTCAAGACTCTCATTGCCAAAGGCATCCCCGAGGTTGCCGGGACAGCTGCCGGCCATGGCGAAGGTGGGGTCAAGCACGCCGCCGCCGCCCGACAGGCACTCGGTCTGCCCGAGGAGACTTTCCATGTGACCGATGAGGTGAAAGCCTATTTCGCCACTCACAAGGACAAACTTCAAAACGCCTACAATGACTGGCAGGCCACCTTCGATGCGTGGAAAACTGCCAATCCTGAAAAGGCGGCCCTACTGGAGTCGGGCTTGGGCAACAAGGTCCCGAATGACCTCAATGAAACCATTCCTGAATTGTCGCATGAACCTGCGGCCACCCGCAGTAGTGGCGGAAAGGTGATCAACGCCATTGCCGAGAAAATGCCCCTCCTGATCAGCGGGAGTGCTGACCTGCATGGCTCGACCAAGAATTACCTGAATGACGGCGGTGACTTCTCCCGGGAAAACCACAGCGGGCGCAATATATTATTTGGTATTCGCGAACATGCCATGGGGGCAATCATGAACGGATATGCTTATCATGGTGTGTTTCGCTGTTCCGGGGCGACCTTTGCGACCTTTTCAGATTACATGCGACCATCCGTTCGGCTTGCGGCGTTGGCAAGGCTGCCGGTCTTTTATATTTGGACACATGATTCCGTCGGAGTCGGCGAGGATGGCCCCACCCATCAACCTGTGGAGACAACAAGCGCCCTGCGGTGCATACCAAATCTGGATGTCATTCGTCCTGCGGATGCAGAAGAAACCGTGGGCGCATTTGTCTCAGCTGTAGAGCGAACGGATGGCCCCACCGCCCTGGTCCTGACCCGACAAAATGTTCCATCCCTATCCAATATATCAGTCACTGATCGACGGGATGGCGTAAAAAAAGGTGGCTATATTGCCAGAAAGGAAAATGAGGACCTCACTTTGATCATCCTGGCTTCAGGCAGTGAGTTGCAGCATGCCCTTGAAGCCGCAGGGAACTTGGGGCCGGGTGTAAGGGTTGTCTCCATGCCGTGCATGGAGCGTTTTGACCGACAAGCGGGTGATTACCAGGAAAACGTTCTCCCGAAAGGCTGCACGAACCGGGTGGCCATTGAGGCCGGAGTCCCCGGGCTTTGGCACAAGTACGTCGGGCTTGAAGGCAAGGTCATCGGCATTGATCGTTTTGGAATCAGTGCACCAGGAAACACTGCGATGGAGGAGCTTGGAATTACGGTGGAAAATCTCCTGTCAGTTGCCCGCGAACTTCTCTAGGCATGGATATTTGGTACTTGTCAATCAAGTTGGAATTGTATTACCGATCATCACTTATGAAACGCAATATACCGCCCATCATGCTTATGCTTTTTGCGGGTACTGCCTTTGCCCAGCAGGATATCACCTTCAAGGACCTGCGTGATGAAATCCACTCGCTCAAGCAACGAGTGGCCGCCCTGGAACTTCGACTTGCTGAAAAAGAAGTGGCCGCCTTGGCAAATCCAAAGACAGAGCCACCGCGCCCCACTGCAATCGCACCCCAGAAACAAAACCTTGTTGGCAACATCAAAAAAGGAAGCGGGTCTTTCCTGAGCGGCCTGCGAAACGGGTTTACCACAACAAGCCAGCCAGCCCAAGGGTTGTGGACCCAGCCAGAAAATTGGCGCAAAATTCAAAACGGCATGACGCCGTCTCAAGTCGAAATACTGCTGGGAAAAGCGAGCGCGGTCAAAGACTCCATTAAACTACGGGTTGACAAGTACTGGCTATATATTGGGAAGCGCCCCAATGGCCAAACACTTCAGGGGCGGGTCCGGTTCTTCAAGGACAAGGTAACTTCCTGGGATCATCCCAAATTCTAAACTTCCGGAAAAAGTCCACCACCATGAATATAAAG
>CAJWSN010000146.1 GCA_913046175.1 uncultured Opitutia bacterium | reverse complement strand
TTTAAAATTACAAGTTTAAGTTAATTTCCTTGCTACCATTACTATTAGCAATATTATCTAATAGTCTATCAAAATCGGTAGGTGGTGGCATATTAGGCTGTGGCATTTCTCTAGGAGGGGCATCTTTTGGATTAGAAAAAGGTGGTCCATCCATTGGGTTAAATGGTGGAACATCATTAGAGGTAGTTTGGTCATTAAATCCATTTTTAGAGAACAATCCCATAAATTTGCACCGGACGGGTCTGGCCACGCATGACGAGCTGGCCATTGCCCGTAACCACCTTGGAAACGCCGGAAACGTTTGAGAACTGTCGTATCGACTCCGCCAACAGTTCCGGTTGGGCCACATCCCCGGAATAGCGCTTCCCGTCCCTGTGGGAAATCTGGAATCCACCAGTACCTGCCTGGTCATCCAGGGACATGCTCCGCAGGGTGTCCTGGATTTTTTCACGTACGCGAAGAGCTCCGTTGGTTCCCAGAATCGTCCTGATAAAGAAGCCCTCAAATCCACTGGTCTGTGCCTGGGTGACGATGAAGAAGGCCACTCCAAAAGTGATGCCGGCAAGTGACATCAGCATTGATTTCCTTTTGGCAAAAAGAAAACGGATGGCAATGGTCAGGGTTGTGGACATGTTTGGGCACCCGGCTTTGGCCAAGTCATTTATTTGACACGAACGCGGCCGCCGTCACGAATCAGGTCGAGATTCTCGACGACAACTTTTTCCCCAGGTTGCAGACCCTCGAGAATCTGTACCTTGTTGAGGCCGCTGAAACCGACGCGCACCGTACGGCGTTCCACTTGATTTCCCTTCACGACAAAGACATGCCCTCCCAGCAGGGCCCGGCGCGGAACCACCGTGGAATCGGGAGCCTCGCCCAGGATGATGCTGGCCTCACCGCTCATGCCGGCGAGCAGGGTCTTGCCACCGGTTTCAAGTTCAAGGTGAATGGTATATTCCTGGGAGGAGGGATCGGCTTCAGGAAGAATTTGCGAGACTTTTCCATGAAATAGCTGGTCGCCGTAGCTGTAAAACCGCACCTTGGCCGGCAAATCCTTGCGCAATCCATGGAAATCATCCTCGTTGATGCGCACCTCAATAATTTTTTCATCGGACTGGATACGAAAAGCCTCCGTGTTGTGCAATGCATAGGATCCAGGCAGGACCCAGGAGAAGGTAACAACCCCGTCCACAGGCGCCTTTACGAAACAACGACCGAGATTCTTTTGCACACGAAACACTTCGATGCGCGCCTGGGCCTCAGCCAGCTCGAGCCCCAAGAGATCGAGACTCGAAAGTTCCTGCAGTTTCTTCACGCGTTTTTGCTGTCGCTCCAAGTCAATGGTGGAGGCAACACCACGCTTTACTGAACTTTTGATTTTCTCGAGGTTGAGTTTCTCAATCTCGAGCTCAAGCTGATTGTAACTTGGCAGGTCACGTTTCTTTTCCGCCACCTCAAGGGTCTTGCGGGCCAGAACAAGCTCGGCCTCTATATCTGAGGTGTCCAATTCCAGAAGCAGTTGTCCGGAAGTGACCTTGTCTCCCACCTTGATATCATTCTTGTTGACGATCCCGGATGCCTGGAGGCGGATACTCCACTCATAAGGAACAATGCGAAGATTTCCAGGGACGGCATGCGTTGCGGTTTCACGGCTTGCAACAAGGACTTCGACTGCAGGAACCGAGAAATGATGGATTGCGGCGGCAATGGCAGCCACAAGAAGAATGATTGGGATCAAGCGCTTCAACAAGGGGTTCATGGAGCCATGGTTTTATTTGGTCTGGCCAAGGGAGGTTAGGAGTTCCGCCCGAAGAAGATATACCAGGCACCTGGCATTCTCGAGTGTGAACTGGTGCTGGTGAAACTCAAAGTCAAAACGATGATTGGCGAGTTCAATTTCAGGAATCTGGCCATCTGAAAAACTGACTTTTGCCTTCTCAAAGCCTTCCTGCTTCCAGTCGAGTGTTTCCTTGGTGGCATTCAGGCGGGCCTGGCAATTTTCCAGATCATGAAGAACCTTGAGGGCATCCTGCCCAAGCTTTCGCGCAACTCTTTTTTTCTTTTCAATGGCTTGATCGCGCAAGGTCGTCGCCAAATCAACCCGCCCCCTCGTCTCGTAGCCGTCAAAAATATTCCAGGTCACCCTTACCCCGCCGAAATAAATCTGTCGAAACCGATCATCCAGTTCTGTGAGCATGTAGGAAGTATCATCCTGATTGGCCCCCACAACAAGGTCAACAAGGGGCCGGTTCCGGGCACGATCAACAAGAATCTGGTTTTCCTGCACCTCAACGGAATCAAAGGCCACACGGTATTCGGGATGGTTTCGGAAACCGGATTCCTGAAATTTGTCCAACTGAATACGCCAAGCGTCCAAGTCAACGGAGGGTTCAGGCAGCACCTTGGGAAGTTTCGAGAGGACATCCCCATCCACTGAAAAGTCCTTAAGAAACCGATGCCGCGCATCCCTGAAGAAGTTTCGACTGGCCAGGCTGTCCCGAAAGGCATGCCGATGGTTCATGCGCGCCTGTTCAAGTTCCTGCAGCGAGATGTCCCCCTGCTGAAAATTTTCCTCAGCAAGCTCAAGCAACCGCTTGCGGTGCTCAAGGGCATGTTCTGCGAAAGTATTTTCCCGGATGGAGATGTACAATCCAAGAACGCGACGCTGAAATTCGTTTCGCACAAGAAGGCGCTTGGAAATGACATTTTCATTGGCGGAGCGAAGCAGGATCTGCCCGATTTGCTTGTTTGCCTCAAGAGCCCCCCAATGAAAAAGTGGCTTCCTAAAGGTAATACCATAGAGGAATCGCTGGGAAAATTCATTCC
>CAJWSN010000145.1 GCA_913046175.1 uncultured Opitutia bacterium | reverse complement strand
AGGTATCCGGACGAAACCGTCTGCTGGGACTTTCTGCGTTGGGAATAGTAACCAATCTGCTCATGATCCGAATCCTCCTGCAAGTGGTTGAAGCCCCAATGTTTGAAAATCAGGAGGATTTTCTCAGTCTGCTTCCATACTTGGCACCAACAGCATTTGCACCGCTCATCCTCGCCATCTTTGCCGGGCCGACTCTGGCAATCCTCGGTGCATTCCTGGTAAGCCTGCTCTTCTCCCTGATGCTGGAGGGTTCCACTGAGATTTTTGTCGCTTCTTTCTTTGCCACCCTTACCGGGATCTTTCTGTGCCGTAACATCAGCCAACGATCCCGGCTCATGCAGGCATGCCTCGCAGTGGGTGCGGTCAATGCCCTGCTGGCCCTGCTCTTTGGAATGCTAAACGAAGTCCTGCCGCAGATGATTGGGCTCCACATCCTGGCCTGCTTCGGTGTGAGCGTACTCACCGGCATGATGGTGATCGGGGTTCTCCCCATCCTCGAAAACGCCTTCAAGTTCATTACGGACATCCGACTTCTCGAATTGACTGACACCAACCACGAACTCCTGCGCCGCATGCAGATGGAGGCACCCGGAACTTATCACCACAGCCTCATGGTCGCCAACCTCTCTGAAAATGCCGCAGTCAAACTTGGGGCCAATCCCCTAAAATGCCGCGCATGCTCCCTCTTTCATGACATCGGTAAACTGGTGAAGCCTGAATACTTCATGGAGAATCAGGTAACAGGCATGAACCCACACGATGAAAAGAGCCCCTCAATGAGTGCTCTTATTATCAAAAGCCACATTCCTGAAGGCGTCGAGTTGGCCAAGAAATACAAACTTCCAAGAATCATCATAGAAGTGATAAGGCAACATCACGGCACCAGCCTTATCCACTATTTCTACCACGAGGCACAGAAAAAGTCTGAAGACGAAAATGGAAACTCCTCTGGGAAGACACAAGGCAATGGGAACGGGAATGAAGAAGAGGTCGATGAGTCCACCTACCGCTATCCCGGCCCCAAGCCTGAATTCAAGGAAAGTGCGATCATATTCTTTGCGGATGCCGTGGAGGCAGCCAGTCGCAGCCTTCAAAAAATCAATGCGCAAAGCCTCGAGGAATTGATTGACAACATTTTTGACGAGCGACTGGAGGACGGGCAGCTCGACGAATGCCCCCTGACATTCCAGGAAGTCTCTGAAATCAAGAAAAGTTTCGCCTTCACCATACTGAACATGACACATGCAAGGCAGGAGTACCCTGATCAAAAAGAGAAACGGGAGCAAAAGGAGGCACACAACCGCGACGACTCCAAGTCGCCCTTTCCGGAGAAGGATAAGATTGAACAAGGCAAAGCCACCTCCTCTTCCGGGATCTAAGGTCAATCCAGTCCTCATCCGCAATGACTGCCCAGGATTGCGTTTCAAGGAACAAGCCATACAGGATATGTTTCTGTGCCTGGGTAAAATTCACGGGTTCATTCATCCAAAGGGCGAACTCTCCATCGTATTTCTCCCGGAAGTCAGCCACACCAATCTTCACATTGAGTATCTCAACAATCCCAACCCCACAGATGTCATCACGTTTAAAGGAGATGAAATGACAGCCTCTGCCGGGGAAATCTGCGTTTCTCCACACTTTGCCCTGAAATACTCCAATGTTCGTGACTTAAGTTTTTCATGTGAACTGGCCCTCTACCTCGTGCATGGATGGCTGCACCTTGCAGGGTTTGACGATCGGGATACTGCAGCACGCCAAAAAATGCGTGACGCTGAGAAACAATGCCTCATCGCCCTTGAAAAGGAATCAAAACTACCTGTTTTCCAGTTTTCACCTTGAACATGACACTGGTTTTTCCATCAAACAATAGAAGCAAATGTTACAATCGCTGAGAAACAACTTCCTCACCGGCTTCTTGGTTTTGCTGCCACTGGCAGTCACAATAGTTGTTGTCCAGTTCCTCCTGGAGAAGATTGGAGCTTATCCTAGCCAGCTTCTCTACGATCACCTGCTTGCGCCAAATGAAGTCGCAGGAGCAACCAACGCCCTCGATTTTGAGTCCTATCTGGATAAACATCCGTTAACGGGAATTCTGCTAAACTTGATCGCCACACTGGTGATTCTTTTTATCATTACATTTGTAGGTGTCCTCTCCCGCTATTTCATTGGCAAGTTCCTTGTCAGCCTCGCCGACAGCATCCTCGGGGCCGTTCCTTTCATTAACACTGTCTACAATACAGCCAAGCAGATCGTCCAGACCTTCAGCACTCAAAAAAGAGCTGTTTTCCAGAAAGTCGTCCTTATCCAGTATCCACGACCAGGTTCCTTCGCAATAGGTTTTCTCACCGGCAATGCAGCTGGTGAAATCCCGGACAGGGCCGATGCTGGAACACTGCTCAACATCTTCATTCCCACCACGCCAAACCCAACCAGTGGTTTCCTGCTGATGATTCCGGCCAAGGATGTCATTGAGTTGGACATGAATGTGGGAGATGGAATGAAGCTCATTATTTCGGGTGGCGCAGTCATCCCCGGATGGGAGGGGAAAAAAATCGAGCAACCCTCCGAACCGACCGGAGAACCCGTCAACTGAACCCGCAATCCTGGCCGCATGGAAGTCGAGGCCATCCTCCTTGGGAAGACCGCAACCGGAAGCAACACCCAGCGCCTCTCCCTATACAGTCGGGAATCCGGGTTCATCACGGCCTACAAGAAAACAGCCGCGAAACTGTCTGCAAATCCTCAGCCCGATCTTTTTGACACTGCCTTCCTCAACCTGGATTCCGGCAAGCAGGATACAATTTACTTTGTACAGAATTATACGCTCAAGATTCGCCGTGG
>CAJWSN010000144.1 GCA_913046175.1 uncultured Opitutia bacterium | reverse complement strand
CCGTGGTCATCAAAAGGGTAGGATTCCTTGAGGAAGGGGATGCCACGTTCCTTTAGTTGGGGTTCCTGCAGGCCCACGACTGCCGCCTGCGGGTCTGTAAACAAAACCAAGAGGAGTGGGTCGTAGTCCATTGGCGCAGCCTCCTTTCCGAATGCATGGTTTGCTGCGCATTCTCCCTGGAGGATTGCCACGTGCACGATTTCATGTGGCCCCGCACAGTCCCCAGCTGCGTAAATATTGGGGTTGCTGGTTTGCTGGTGACAGCTGGTGGCAATGTGTCCGGATGGAAGAAGATTTACGCCTGCATCCTCGAGGTTGAGGTGTTCCGTGGCTGGTTTGCGGCCGAGTGCATTAAGTACATGGGCGGCGTCACGGGTGATCTGTTGGCCATCTTGTTCAAAAGTTACGGTGGAACGACCCTCCATTTGCATCAGTTGCAGGTTGCTTGTTCCTGTGAACACTTCCATCCCCTCATCCCTGAAGGTTTGCTCGATGGTTCCGGAAATCTCCGGATTCCATGACTTGAGGATGTGTGGACTTCTTTGAATGAGGGTTGTTCGTGTTCCAGTGCGAAGAAGAAACTGGGCCAGTTCACAGGCCACGATACCTCCACCCAGCACGAGGATGGATTCCAGTTGTTGGTCGAGGTCCAGGATGTCATCGCTGGAAAGGGTGGTTATTTTATCAAGACCGGGAACGGGGGGGGAAGCCACTTTTGAACCAGTGGCAACAAGAACCTTTTCAGCACTGAGGGTGGTGCCATCGTCGAGTGTAACTTCAAGCTCCCCGGAGAAGCGGGCCTGTTTGCGGTAGAGCTTGAATCTTTCATCCTCGAGTTGACCTTCACGATACTCCTGAAACTCCCGAATAATTTCTTGTTTGCGGGCCTGCAGTGCCTTGAAATCAGTTTCTGCCTCTGGAATGTGTAGGCCGAACCTGTGGGCCTGCCTGGACATATGCAGAATCTCGGCGGAGTAGATCAACGTCTTTGAAGGCATGCAGCCGCGCAGAATACACAAACCACCCAATTCACCGGCACCGTCAATAACAGCAACGGACTTTCCCAGATCACTGGCTGTGCGTGCACCGGCATAGCCTGCGCTGCCGCCGCCAATGACAATCAGGTCGTAATGATTCATTCGCCAACCAGTTTCAACGAGGCGGAATTCACACAATAGCGCTTTCCTGTTGGCGGTGGTCCATCATCGAAGACATGACCCAGGTGTGAGCCACAATGGTTGCAGAATATCTCAACACGGGCCATCCCCTGGGAGAGGTCGTCCCGAAAGCCCACAGCCTCGGGTTTCACGCTATCTGAGAAACTGGGCCACCCGGTTCCGGAATCAAACTTGGCAGCAGAGGTGAAGAGCGGTGTTTCACAACAAATGCACTGGTAGGTTCCTACATCCTTGCAGTCCCAATACTGTCCAGTAAAGGGTGCTTCTGTGGCGGAACACATGCACACTTGGTATTGCTCTGGGGAGAGTCGGTTCCTGAGTTCCTCATCGTCCGGTGGTGATTTGTCTGTTGGTTGCATGGTTTTGTTGGAGGTTGTGTACAAAAACACCTAGAAGGAAGAACCTGTTTCCAACAATCCAAAAATGCGTTTGTGATCCGCTTGAAGATTCTTCAAAGTACAAGTTTTTTTGGTTTTAATATATCCGCTCAATTTCAGATATGGACTCCCGCGCATCGACAAAAAACTACACGGTTCAGGGGTTGGACTATTGGTTTTCCAAGCTGGAGAAGGATTGGGAGGGGGCTTTTACCGTGGAGGAGATTGCCTGTGGTCGTAAAATTTATCGCAAGGGACAGGTTCGGGCATTGGAGTTTCGTGAGGGGAGTGCCGTGATGCACTGTGAGACTGATGAGGGGGATGGTTATGCAGTTGTGGATTGGAACGGTAACGGGCTTCAGGTTCGGTTTTCCGTCGACCAGGCATTGATTGGAAGGTCGATGGCAGTGGCAGGGCTTTACGAGCTTGAAGAGGTTCTTGGCGAGGAGGTGCCTTTCCTTCTTCCTGACGATGAGGAACCCGAAAAAGTTGAGGCTGAAAAACAGGAGTCAGAACCGGCACCGGAGGAACCTGTTGATAATGGGCGAACGTTGGGGCTGAACTTTAAAATGGGGAAGAACCGGGATTTTGAGGCGAGGTTGACTCTGGATGGCCGGGTGCTTTCAAGCTCTGAAGAAGACCGTGATGTGCTTAGCGACACGGAACGGGCCAACCTGGTAAGGGTGACCACGCTTGCGCGCAAGGCCGGTTTCTTTTACTCCAAGCGCCGGGGTGCATTTTACCTGAACGACCTTGGGAAGATTCGGCGTTTCTTTACGGCTTTCCTTCCCACATGGAAGGAGAAGTTCCCTGTGCAATTAGAGAAGGATGTGGTTGCCTTGTCGCGGGAACCAAGGGACATTGAAGTTTCTGCCGTGGCCAGCAAGGAGCGTGGGAACCAGGTCTCCCTTAAATGGCAGTTTCGAGTGGGCAACCGCCTTTTGTCACCCGAGGAAATGGAACGATTGTATCGTTCCCGCAAGGAACTTTCAATCCTCCGGGGTGCTGGCTTTGTCCACCTTCCGGATGACCGTCGACGCATGCTGCGGGAATGGAGGGAGAATCATCCGGGACTTTTTCAGGGGAACTGTCCTGCCTACATGATTTTTTCCCTGTTCCGTCCGGAAGGGGGGGGGCTCAAACTAGATGAGGGGACTCGCAAGTGGAAGAAAGCTTTCAATGGGCACAAGTCGATGAAATCCCTGAAGTTGCCGGGGTTGATTCGTCCTTATCAGAGGGACGGGGTGGAATGGATGCATCGTCTGCTGAAACTGGGTTGCCATGGATTGCTGGCAGATGAAATGGGATTGGGCAAGACACTCCAG
>CAJWSN010000143.1 GCA_913046175.1 uncultured Opitutia bacterium | reverse complement strand
TACGAGCAGGAATATTGGGTTGGCTATGGCAACACCGCGTCCGGTGTGGACATAAAGGTTCCGGGAATGCATAGGATTTCCCAAATGGACTCAGAAGCAGAATCCAAAATCCGAAGGACAGTTAGCTCCAACGTAGCAGAAGAGGATGACTGGCCAACATATGTTGAGAACAGGATGAGGCAGGCAGGCCAACCGCCGGGTGGCGTTCTTGGAAGCGCGCAAATTGTAGCCGAAAACGAAAAGAGAGTCAAATATAACGTAAGAAGAAACAAATCCAATCTCAACCCAAACAAATACGGCATACCACCCAATTATGACAGCAATGAATTTGCAAGTTCAGTTGGGACCGCCACAAAGTCGAAAAAAAAGGAATCCCCAGTCGACCTTGCAAATGAAGGAACCAAAAAAAAACGCGGGCGCAAGAAAAAGCCCAAGAAGAAACAAAGCCGATTGATGGCAGTCCTAGCCCCTGTACTCATGGTGCTCGTGCTGGTTGTATTGGGATTGGTAGGGTTTCGAGCCTGGAAAATGTTTGAGGGCGGTGAAACAATTGAAGAAGTCATCAAGAACCCAGTTGCCAAGGAGGAAAAGCCCCCAACAGATCCATGGGAACTGGTCGAGTGGCGCAGAAAACGTCAAAGATAAACGGACCCGGTTCCAATATTTAATCTCTGGGCGGCATATTCTCCTGCGTCTTTTAAACAAAGCGGGCGAGGCGAACAGCAGATGGCAGGACACTGTTGAATTGAATCCAGTCATTCATACCTCCCCGGCAACCCAACTTTTTCGTTGCCATACTTTTCGGGGTCGGCAAATTCCGCCGCTATGTTTGTACACACCGTTTACTTTTGGCTTCGCCGGGACTTGACCGAGGCCCAACGCCTTGCCTTCAAGGAAGAGGGTATTGACAGTCTCAAGCGCATTCCGTCCACCACATCCGTCCACACAGGCGTTCCTGCCGACACGGATCGCCCCATAATTGACAGGACCTATGACTTTTCCCTTACCGTTGTCCTCGAAGACAGGACTGCGCATGACGCCTATCAGGATGACCCCATCCACCATGATTTTGTCAAAAGATTTGGCGACTTTTGGATTCAGGTGCGGATTTATGATGCCGTTGGCTAGGCGTTTTTACAGATCAAGGATTGAAGAAAGGCGCTTTAACTTGAGGAAGGCAAACCGGTTGACACCATTCAGTCCTCAGCAAGCTCCATCCACTCCGCCTTCGGTTCACCCTTGCGAACTTCCAGGAACCCGAGGGAAACCGGCTTTGTACCACGCCGTGGACCCGCACTCCCAGGATTAAAGTATAGAACATCCCCGATTTCTCGAATCTCCGGAATATGTGTGTGTCCATGCAGGACCACCCGAAACCTTCCAGCAGGCTCAAGGTCAAGGTCCCGGAGGTCATGAACCATGTAAATCCAGCAACCGCAAATCTCAAGAGCCTCAGTACGGGGCAACCCAACCCTCGCCCATTCTCCAAAATCCATGTTTCCCCGAACCCCATGCACCGGTGCAACTTTTTGAAGACGCTCAAGGATATCCGGACTGCACACATCTCCCACATGCAGGATTTCGTCCACCCCCTGCAATGCGCGTATGGCTGATTCCCTCAACAAGTCGTGTGTGTCCGAGATAATGCCAAGCCGCACAAAACCTCGATCCTTCACTTTGCTTCCTGTCATCAAAATGCCTGCTTTAGGTGGGCAATCCTAGCAGAAAGCGAAGGATGTGAGGAAAGATAGGGAATGTCCGCTTCATCCTCCAATTCCTGGAGGTTCCGAAACAACCGAACCAGCCCGGCGGGATGAAACCCTGCAGCATTCGCAAGGCGAACACCGAAGACATCAGCCTCGTGCTCATTGTCATGCGAGTATCCGTTTTTTACAACATTACCCACCAGTCCAAGGGCTGCACGCCTAAGCACTCCACCAGCCGCAGCCCCCTGCATCAGCACTTGCAGGGCCTTGGATGCCACAACCTTCTCAAAGGCATGGTTTTTGACAACATGTCCGATCTCATGCCCCAGCAGGCCCGCCAGACGATCACGATCCCATTCACAAAGTCCCAGCAATTGGCGGCTTACAAAGATGTAGCCTCCCGGCAGGGCCACGGCATTTGGCTCAGGCAGGGTTACACACGCAAAATGAAAAACACGGCGGCGATTGGAAACACAATCGGCCAGGGATCCTCCAACCTCTCGAACCAGTTCCAGAGATTCCTTGTCCGTGTCCAGGGGCACCTCCTCCAGAAACGCCTTTGCCATGTGCGCCCCCAGTTCATTCTCCGCTTCAATTGACTCCTCCTCCGTTCCGGTCAAGGCCTTGAAGGTCCACTTGGCCTTCACCATCGCGGATGCCGCCTTTTTTCCAAGACCCTCGAAAAGTCCATCCATGCGATAACTGTATGTGGTTGGCAGAAAATTTATGTTGAATGCAGGTGTTCAGGGGGAATACTCACCCCGTTCTTCAAATAGGAATTATTGCCCTGATCAGATATACACCCCAACTGCAAAACTCCACATGAAAAAATTTGTTTTTACGGCAATCGTCATCTTCATCGCCTTGGGCAATGCAAATGCCATCCATCTTGAGGACTCACAGGTTCAACCCGTGGCCTATGTGCGACTGGCTCCCATAAAGGCCACCATGCAGAAGTTCAACCAGACCCTGCAGACCATCAAGCCGGGGCCACAGTCCACCATGATGTCCGCCAGCATCGGCTTGATGCTCGGCGATCCCACATACGGTTCGTTTGACGAGAAGGAAAATCTCGCCCTTTACCTTTTTAATGACTTCACCGACAAGCGCGAACCCTCGATTGTTGCCTTCGTCAAGGTATCTCCGGACAGCCCGATGAAGGCCGCCTTCAAGAAGAACAAGGCCCTGGCTCTTCAGGATTACAAGGGCTGGACCATCATCACCAAC
>CAJWSN010000142.1 GCA_913046175.1 uncultured Opitutia bacterium | reverse complement strand
TTCAAACTGCTTCAGCCCAGCTGTGGGTTGGGTCGAGTCATCGACAGCAACCAGCTCCAAACCAGCGTAGTTTATGATGGAATTAGTTTCGCTTTCGCCTCCCGAAGGAAAGGTGTTGAGTGAGATAAAAGTCACTGGAACGCCGTGCTTGTTGCCACCACGCGTCCTGAAATATTCAAAAACCTGCTCCTGCATCACCTTGGCTGGTCCCTTGGCAAAATCTTCAAAGAAAGGATGAAAGAAATTAAGGATGACTATCTGGCCCTCGTAATCACTGAGGTTTATGGGTTCGCTGGTCTGCCATTGCAGGACCTGAAAATCAGAGGCCACGTCTCCCACCCTCTTGGCCGCAAATAATGAAGAGGCAGTTCCAAGCAAAACCATGCCAACCAGAGTCAACCAGGATGGTCGTAAGGGTCTGGGCTTGCACTTAAGATGAAACATCTGCGGAAACCAAACAGGAAGGGAAAGGCATGTTTTGCAGGCTATCGAACCTGTTCCAACAATATAGATGCCCACATATACACCCGCAAGCAAAGATTGATGAGGCCTAAAAAAGGCCTGGGGGTTAATTTCGCGTCACGACAATACGCAGAAAGGCCTTTTCCACCGGCCTGATCGGGCTTTGCCGGAACGTGGCTCTAACGCGCTCAAACCGGCTGTTTGCAAAGGACTTGCCATCCGGCAGGTTGTTTTGATCAACACCTTGGGACTCTCCCTCCATCCACAGGACGCCATCCTGCCAATCCATGGCCTTGATATCCGAGCAAAGCTGTACCTTGTAGTACAAGGCTGAATCCAAGGATTCCTTTACACGCACAAATGTGATTGAGGCTTGAGTGGTGTCGGCACTGGTCTCATGCAATTCATCCTGTCCGGAAGCAAGCGGATCACCACCCAATGCGTATTCCAGGAGGTTTGGTTTCCCATCCTGGTCCGGGTCTGCATCCATTGCCTGATCCGAGACAGGTCGCAGGGAAAGCCCATTGTCAGTCGACCAGTTGGCAAATTCCCCATGTTGGCTCGTCGAGAACAAACGCAGGTCAAACCCGAGATCTGAACTGGATGAGGTGGCATTGTGAACCGAGACAGCAATGGTGTGAGTCCCAGGACCGACTGTCCCCATGCCATAAAGTTGGGTGGTGTTTTCGTCACAATTACCGGAAGCCAATTCATGAAAGGCATCAGGTTTCGAAAAATTTGCAGTGCGAAGCACCTCCTCCCCGTCAATATATACAATTGCACCGTCATCACTGAAGATTTCGAGTCCCAAGTCGAGATTCTGGGCAACGATGAACTCCTTCTTGAAGTAGGCAGTATACCGGGCGCCGGAAACCGGTTGACCGATGTTGGTCACAATTCCGGGGGCCTTGTTGATGTCTCCATATCCGAGCATCGCTTTTCCGGATTGCTGGAATCCAGGGCCGCTGTATCCCGTGGCCTTCATCCACGTGGTGTAAAAATCCGAATCCTGATCAACGGGGTCCGTGCCATCCTGGGGATGATAAAAACTCCACTCTGAGCCAAGGGCAATCACGTCTGTCGTACCAGCTGGCTCTTCCTGGATGATTGTCCAGGCATTATCCGGCGGATTTGGAAAAACAAGGGCACGGGCATATGCAGTCACCGTGCCAAAATCATTGGAGGCCGTGAGCGTATAGGTGGTGGTCGTGTTCGGGGAGACCTTAAAACTTGTTGAATTGGTGCTAACATTGCCCACACCCGGACTAATGTTCAGCGTGCTTGCATCAGTGACGTTCCAGCTCAAGGTCAGCTTTTTACCAGCAAATGAGTGACCGCCAGTAAAACTGCTGATCGTAGGGGGATCCTTCCATTCCACTTGCGACTTCCATTCCTCCATTGCCGTACCGGGTTTGTTTGTCACATCGCCACGCCCACCAGTAGTGATGGTTGTACCATCGGATGGGGATACGATGACAAGGGATGGGATTCCCGTAATGTTGTATTTGCTGTAGAGGGCACTGGCTCCACTGGTGTTGCACTCAACCGCCGGGAAATCCATCTTCTTATCGATCATGTATTGGAGCATTTCCGCCTTGCTGTTGTCAGCACTGGCAAAAACCACCTCGAATTCATCGGAGTGCTTGTTACGGAAATTGACCAACAGCGGGGAGAACGTATTGCAGGGCGGGCACCAGCTTGCCGAAAAATAGATTCCCACGATCTTGTTACCCAAAGCCGTGTCGCGGTCCACATCCTTCCCGTTCTTGTCAATCATCGTTTTGGGGAACAAGTCTGCCCAAACCGGGTTGACTGCTGCTGCTTGCATCGGGGGGGTGAAGGCAAATAGTCCCAAGCCAATCAGCAATAGGATGAAACTACCTGGTTTTCTATATCTGGATAATCGTGTTTTCATCATTTACAGGAGGTGCAACCCGCAGCCTGCGCACCGCCGGAAGAAGCGGCACCCGGCTCAACCTGAGCCGTGAGACGGGATTGATAAGCGTATAAAAAGGAATCTGAGAAGGTCATGTTCGGCTTGGAAACCAAACGCTGTTCATGCACAGCAACAGTCTCGCAACCTTGGAGTAGAAGGAAGCAAAGAGCGGTTAAAAAGGCTGGGATGAAACGCATGGAAAATAGGGACACAAAAGCCAAAACTAAAAAAAAGACCCCCCTTGGCAAGAATTAATGATTATAAGTATAGGACATAAGAAGAAATAACCTTGTTGAAGTCATTTCAGTGAAGCGACCGGGAAATGCCATGAACATTTATTGTAAATGCGCAAGGAAATCAAACCACGGAGCCTTATTCCTTCATGGGCAGCGCAGATTTAAAATCCCGGAAGCCCTGCCGAACCTGGGGTGAAGACTTTGCCAGGAGCTTTTGTAAACCGTCGAACCCTGCCGGGGAAATTTGTGCATGCAAATCCCTGCCACTTGAGCCGCCGTGGCCGAATCGAAAGGTTCCAGGCGCTTTAAAAGTTTCGCAGGGTTCAGGCCAACCT
>CAJWSN010000141.1 GCA_913046175.1 uncultured Opitutia bacterium | reverse complement strand
CATCCCACCCAATCGTTTTTGGCCCCAACCAGGCACAAAATCAATCTCTTTATCAATAGCGGCCATCGCCATCTTGCGTACGCTTTCAGCCCCAGTCTTTAGGGGCTGATCTACCCCAATAAACCATTGCTCAGTGGCCCGAAAAATCACCGGTGTCTTGGAGCGCCAACAAAACGGGTAGCTGTGGGTGTAGGGCTCTGCTTTTAGCAGGGCACCCTGGTCGCTGAGGATTTTCAGCACTTGGTCGTTGGCTTCACACCGGCCTCCTTTTTCTGCCACCGAAATTCCCGCCAGTTCCGGTGGGATTTTACCATCAACAAGGTATTTTCCATTATCGCCAACGGGGCAGTAGATTTCCAGGCCATGTTTTAATCCGGTGACATAATCATCCATTCCATGTCCAGGGGCGGTGTGGACGCAACCGGTACCCGACTCAGTCGTGACGTATTCAGCAGTCACCACGGGACTTTCGTGGGACATGAACGGATGTTGAGTGGTGAGACCCTCCAAATCCCTCCCCGCAAAGGTATTTCCAGTGGATGCCTCCTTGAGTTCGCATTCTGCAATAATCTTTTCAGCCAATGGCTTGGCGACAAGGTAGGTGTGTTCATTGTGAAGCAATGTGACGTACTCAACATCAGGGTGTACCGCAATGGCAAGGTTGGCGGGAAGCGTCCATGGTGTTGTGGTCCAGATAATGACGGACACTTCACCGGAAAGGTTGAGCTTTTCTGGATTCTTGACGCGGAAACTGACAAAGATGGAGGTGCTCTTGTGGTCGTGATATTCCACTTCGGCCTCGGCCAGTGCAGTCTGGCAAGGGATCGACCAGTAAACCGGCTTCTTGCTTCGGTAGACGAGCCCCTTTTCTACAAATTCAGCAAAAGTGCGCAGGATAGTGGCCTCATAGGCGGGATCCATGGTTCGATATTCCCGCTCCCAATCCGCCATTACCCCGAGCCGCTGGAACTGTCGACGCTGGACTTCTATGAACTGCTTGGAAAAATTTGCGCAGGCTTCCCTTAATTCCATTGTGGAGGCATCCCGTTTCTCCTTGTTCAATTCCCTGGCGACCTTGTGCTCAATGGGCAGGCCATGACAGTCCCATCCGGGGACGTAGGGGGTATGGTACCCGCACAAGGCCTTGTAACGCAAAATGGCGTCCTTGAGGGTTTTGTTGAGGGCAGTGCCAATATGTACGTCCCCATTGGTGAAAGGCGGTCCATCATGCAGTATGAAGGATTTGTTTCCTGCATTCTTGGCCTGTATCTTCCCATACAGGTCCAATGTACCCCAATGCTCCAAGCGCTGAGGCTCCCGCTCGACCAGGTTTGCCCTCATTGGGAAGTCGGTCTGGGGTAGGTTTAGTGTGTCTTTGAGATTATTTGCCACGTCTACGCAGTAACTTATTAATTATTTGGGTTTTAATGGTTCAACAGGCAGGGGAGTCAAGGTTGGAAAAAGAAGTGGTTTACCAGCGCATTTTACCGTTGTCACCCGCTGTACTTGATGGATGCTTCCCTCCTCTTTTAAAATGTTGGATTTTTTTCAGGCATTGGACGGCTTCGCTTTCTGGGGGATTGTCCTGCCATTAATGGTTCTGGGCCTGGTCCTTTTGGCCTTTGGCGGTGACTGGTTGGCAGACGGCGCAGCTTCATTGGCAGTCAATTTACGGGTGGAACCGCTTGTCATTGGGATTACGGTAGTCTCCGTAGCGACTTCGGCCCCGGAGTTGTTCACCTGCCTGATAGCAGGCTTTCGTGAGCAGGGAGACAGCTTGATCCTTGGTAACATAGCTGGAAGCAACCTGGCCAATATCGCCCTGATTCTCGGGGTTTCTGCCGTGATCCATCCGATAGCAGGCCGACCCCGTTATTTTCTTTGGGAAATTCCTTGGCTGATTCTGGCGTCCATTATTTTTATCTGGTCTTGCAGGGGCGGGATTTCACAGGTTCAGGGCGTTATCCTCCTTGTGTTGATGATTGGTTATCTTGTTGTGACGATCCGGCTTCGTTCGTTTTTCCTCAAGGTTCTTGGACCCGTTTACAGGTTGCTGGGAATCATCAAGAATCCCCAGGATCTGACAATCGGTAACTTCGACGAGATGGAGGAAATTGAAAAGAAATCCCTTCAGAAATCACTAACCCTTGTGATTGTGGGAACTGTCATTCTCTTGGTGGGGGCCAGTTTGCTGGTCGATACGGCGCAGGTCATCTCCATCAAGTTGAACGTTGACCAAGGATTTATAGGCTTAACCGTTGTGGCCTTGGGCACGAGCCTGCCAGAACTGGCTGCCTCTGTGGCGGCGGCACGCAAGGGGCAGACTGCACTAATCGCTGGAAATATTTTTGGGTCCAATCTCTTCAACATGTTGTTCGTGGGCGGGGTCACTGCTTCCGTTACCTCGATCGGGTGGGACGGTTCACTGAAGATCGAGATGTTCCTGATGATCGCAGTCACTTGTCTCCTCGCATTTGCATTTCAAAAGGCAGGTGATGGCAAACGAAAGATGGTACGGGGCATGGGGCTCTTTTTCATAGTCTTATATTTTGGTATCCTGGTTTTTTCAGCCATGAGCCTGGAACCTTCGGTTAAATAATTTCATGGGCCTTAACCGGGAGATTCAGCATCTGGCGAAAAAGTTGAATGACAAACTGGGGATGCTCAAGTTTCCTGACCACGTGGCCTGCGTCTACAATACTTTTGATTACGCATTTGGTGGCTATGCCGCCTACACCAACAAATTTGTTCAGGATCCAAAGAAAATCCTGTTTCTGGGCATGAACCCGGGACCATGGGGGATGGTGCAGACAGGGGTTCCTTTTGGTGAGGTTGCGGCCGTGCGGGACTGGATGGGTCTCCATGTTGAGATTCGAAAGCCCCAACCGGAGCATCCAAAGAGACCAGTAGAGGGTTTGGATTGTGTTCGTTCCGAGGTGAGCGGTCGGCGGCTTTGGGGTTTATTTGATGATCGCTTTGATTCGGCACAGGCTTTTTTCAAGAACCATTTTGTTGCGAACTATTGCCCGCTGGCCTTTATGGAGGCTGGGGGCCGCAACCTGACTC
>CAJWSN010000140.1 GCA_913046175.1 uncultured Opitutia bacterium | reverse complement strand
AAAAGCTTTTTTCAATATAGTTCATGCTAGGTCGACGAGACAGGTCATTGAAACAGTTCGCAGGCTGGCGGGTTTCAACGGTTCTTTTGACAGTCACTTGGTTTATTGCCGGTTGTGATGGGGAAACCGCAGTGGACGAGGCCACCCGCGAGGGCATCCTCATCATGGGAAACACCTCCGAACCGAAGGGCCTTGACCCGCACATCGTCTCCGGCGTCCTCGAGAGTAATATTATCGGCTCCCTTTTTGAGGGGCTTGTTGTGCAGCATCCTTCCAAGGATGGCGTAGCGCTTCCCGGTGTTGCACAAAAGTGGTACCCGACTGACCCGAAACATCCGGATGAGTGGGTTTTCGAGTTGCGCAAGGATGCAAAATGGTCGGATGGGAGGCCCCTGACTGCTGAGGATTTTTTATTTTCCTTTCGACGGATACTCACCCCGGAACTGGCGTCGGACTATGCTTTCATGCTCTTCTACATTCGCGATGCCGAGCCGTATCACAAGTCCCAGCGTGCTTACCTTTTGTTCCGGGGCGACGAGGATTTTCCGGTCAAGTGGGAGTCCTTGAAGAAGGTGGACTTTGGCCCCAACGAGAAGGCGGATGAGAAGACCTTCAACCGCAAGGGGTTGGATCACCTCACCGCAGAAGAATTGAAAAAGCTCCAAGGCAATCCCGCCCTTTTCCAATGGCCCGAAAATGTATCGGCCGAGGTTCGTGAACTCCTGGTCTCAAGCAGCTTGAAATTTGCAAAGTCGGGCACGGATCTTTGGCTATTGGTGAAGGACACTTTCGGTGCGACCGCTCCGGACCCCCACACGCTTCAGGTTAAGTTGAACGCGCCTTTACCGTTTCTTCCGGAAATCACCAAGCATTACACCTGGTTCCCTGTTCCAAAGCATGCAGTGCTAAAGCATGGCACAATTGGTGAGCGCTTTACTGACTGGACCAAGCCGGCGAACCTCGTGGGTAATGGACCATTCAAGCTCAAGTCCTGGCGTTTCAATGACCACATCCAGGTTCAGCGCAATCCAAATTACTGGGACGCCGCCAATGTAGGGCTAAATGGCATTCGATACCTGCCCATTGCCAATCTTTTTACAGAGGACCGCATGTTTTACGACGGACAACTCCACATAACGTATACCCTGGCTCCTGACCTGATAGAATATTCCCGGGCCAACTACCCGCAGAATGTCCGGAATGAACTTTACCTTGGAACCTATTTCATTCGAACCAATGTTACCCGCAAGCCGTTTGATGACAAACGTGTGCGCCTGGCCTTTTCCATGGCCCTGGATCAACGGGCCATTATCGACAACGTTTTGCAGGGTGGCCAGAAACCGGCGGGTGGACTGGTCCCGCCATTCGGCGGATACCCGACATCCAGCCAGGTGAAGTTCGATCCAGAAGCCGCCCGAAAACTTCTTGCTGAAGCGGGTTTTCCAGGCGGTGAGAATTTGCCCGACATTGAGTTCCTGACCACGGACAAGGAATCCTCCAAACGGACAGCCGAGGCCATGCAGGCAATCTGGAAGCAGCATCTGGGTGCCAACATAAAGATCAAGCAGATGGAGTGGACATCCTACATCACCAACATGTTTGACAGGAATTACGACCTTGCCGCGGGTGGATGGATAGGGGATTACATGGATCCACTTACCTTTCTGGACATGTGGATGAAGGGTGCGGGAAACAACCGAACCGGGTGGTCCAACGAGGAATTTGAAAGGCTGCTGCACGAGGCCTCGGGAACCAGTGACCCCAAGGCCCGCTATGTCCTTCTATCCAAGGCAGAGTCATTATTCCTGTCGGAGCGTCCAATCCTTCCGCTCTTCTGGTACACTCGCAATTATTTATTCCATCCGGATGTGAAAGGCTGGCACCCGCTTCTTTTGGACAACCATCCCTACAAGTTCCTGACGCTTGAACGCGACAATTCACCAAAAGCTGAATAGATCATGATGCGCTTCATATCAGGCCGGCTGCTTCAGGGACTGCTCGTATTGTTCGCCGTTTACACGATTACCTTTTTGCTGGCCAAGGCAATGCCGGGTGAACCGTTCACCACGGAGAAAAACGTCTCGGAGACAACCAAGCAGTACATTCGCAAGCTTTACGGCTTGGATCGTTCATTGCCTGAGCAGTTTATCATATACCCCGCGAAGATTTTCAGTGAAGGATCGTTTGGGGTTTCCAGCAGCAAGGGTCGCCCTGTACGTGACATCATTGCGCAATCCTTCCCTGTCTCCCTGCTGCTTGGACTTGGAGCCATGGGGTTTGCCATCGGGATCGGCGTCCCGATTGGCGTTATATCAGCGGTGCGGAAGAACAGCTGGGTGGACTGGAGCATGATGGCTTTGGCCATGATTGGTATTTGTGTGCCTGCATTCACGGTGGGGCCCCTTCTGCAAATTTTAATTGCGGCCAACCTCCCCGGGTTGAAAGTGGCAGGGTGGGGGAGCCCCCTTGATTTTCTGTTGCCAGCTTTCACGCTGGGCCTGGTCTCGGCAGCCTATCTGGCACGGTTGACTCGTGGCGGAATACTCGAGATTCTGTCACAGGATTTCATTCGCACGGCGCATGCCAAGGGACTCTCCCCGACGAAGGTGATCATCAAGCACGCCCTGCGGGGAGGCCTGCTTCCATCGGTTGCCTACCTGGGGCCTGCCTTTGCGGCAATGATCAGTGGCTCCTTTATCGTGGAGACGATCTTCCAGGTGCCGGGCATGGGGCAGCATTTTGTCAATGCCGTCATATCTCGGGATGAGTTCCTGCTCCTGGGTGTGGCCCTCTTCTTCGGTTTCCTGATAGTGATCATGAACCTGGCCGCCGATATCCTCACCGGAATCCTGGATCCGCGGGTGCGTATTACCGGCAGCTCCCCAAAATAAAAGAATGAATTCAAGCACCCAGGACACCAAAAGCGCTGAAGGGCAACAAAATCATGACAGAGTTAAACATTTCGAACAACTACATGGGTTGGAAAGACGAAAATGGCGCTTCTGATACTTCAGGGTGTATTGCTATTAGCAATGCTATCCCCACCATGGGGGCGTTGACAAACTTGAATATCAGC
>CAJWSN010000139.1 GCA_913046175.1 uncultured Opitutia bacterium | reverse complement strand
CCATATCCCGCCGCCTCTTCATTTTTCATGCCACTTGAAACTCGTGCCAATTCAAATGGCTGCCCGGGCTGGATTCGAACCAGCGACCAAGTGGTTAACAGCCACCTGCTCTACCACTGAGCTACCGGGCAACAATTTTAAAATGAGCCCTCGAAAAAAGAACAGGCTCCTCAAATGTCAACCCTTGTTCTCGGCAATGCCAGAGGCTTCAGGAAATCATCCGTTCTTTTTTCTTGGCTCGAGGCAGGAAATTTCTACTCTCCGCAAGCTCTGTTATTTTTTGGGTGAGGCTAGCTTCAGGTATAGCCACAGTATTTTTTACAGCCACAGACAAATGAAAACGATCAAGCTCAATATTTCTTCCCGCGAGGTGAAAGGAAGCTCTCACGCACGCAAACTTCGTCAGGAGGGCAACATTCCTGCCGTGATTTACGGTTCTGGTCAATCCCGACTCTGCTCGGTGCGCAGGAAGGATTACGAGGAACTCCATCGCGAAATGCTTGGAGGGACGAGTCTCCTTGAATTGCACGAGGAGGGTGGCGAAAGCATACTTACGCTGATCAAGGAGGTTCAGCGTCATGTAATTACCCGCCGTTTCCTTCATGTTGACTTTTTGGAAGTGTCCAAGGAGCGCGAACTTACAACCACCGTGCCGATCATTCTCACTGGTGAAAGCATCGGGGTGAAACTGAACGATGGTATTCTGGAACACCATATTCAGGAGGTGCCCGTTCGTTGTAAACCAGGGGATCTTCCTGCAAGGTTTGAACTCGATGTGAGTGAACTGGATTTGAGCCAATCCTTGTTTGTCGAAAACCTTGGCGAGTTTCCCGGTGTGACAATTCTTGTGGATTCTTCCCAGTCTGTTGTGACTTGTTCTGGATCTGCGCGTGGGCGGGCGGATGCCGATCTACTGGAGGAAGGAGAGGACGTCGAGGATGGCGAAGGCACCGAGGATGGCGAAGGCACCGAGGGTGGCGAAGGCACCGAGGATGGCGAAGGCACCGATTCAGAATCCAAAGAATCCTAAACCCCGTGCCCCATCCGTTCAATATCTTCAAATCATCAAAGGACAGGGAAAGCAAGCCGCAGGAAAAGGAACCCGCTCAAAAGTCTGTTACTCCGATACGCGCCATAGTCGGCTTGGGGAATCCTGGGGACTCTTATCAAAATACAAGGCACAACATTGGATTTCTGTTCCTTGACTACTTGGCCGAAAAGGAAGGAAAGACTTGGAGAAAGGAAAAGCGTTTTTCAG
Organism: uncultured Opitutia bacterium; assembly: GCA_913046175.1. GTDB lineage: Bacteria > Verrucomicrobiota > Verrucomicrobiia > Opitutales > JABJCN01 > JABJCN01. The sequence continues at coordinate 1,823 of CAJWSN010000139.1, read as the reverse complement.
CTGAAATCATCACGGGGAATTTCTTTGGGCAAAAAATACTTCTCGGAAAGCCCCAGACCTACATGAACGAAAGCGGACAGAGCCTCTCCCAGTTAGTGCGATACCATCGATGGTCATGGCCCTCGGTGGTGGTGGTCTATGATGAAATCAACCTCTCGCTGGGCGAGATGAAGCTTTCGGATCGGGGTAGTGCTGGCGGACACAACGGAATGGGCAGCATCCTCGGGGCAGGAGGAGCCGATGTCACTCGCTTTCGACTTGGAATTGGACACAAGCGTCACACTGACATGGATTTAAAGGATCATGTTCTGGGAAGGTTTTCCCCCCAAGATCTCCTTTCATTGCAATCCCAAATGGGAAAATGGGCAGATGCGCTCCAGCTCGTGATTGACAAGGGGGCAACCATCGCCATGGCTTTTATCAACCAAAAAGACAGTCAACTAAATGAGTAATCCTGATCAACGACCCTATCGAGCAATTTTCATCCTGGACACTCGTGAAAATGAGGAAACCGTGGATGAAATCATCAACCGGATTTCACAAACTATTGGTTCATTTGATGGCGAAGTGGAAAAGGTGGAGAATCTCGGCATAAAGGAGTTCGCACGCACACCTGTTCGTGGCTTTGCCTCAGCTCCCTACATCCAGGTTGATTTCCGGAGTGGAATCAACGGCCCTTCCACTCTCCAAGAGAAATTACGTCTGGATAAGACAATTGATCGTGTAGTGATTACCTCCAACAACTAGAGAGTCCGGATAATCAATGTCATCATTTAACAAGGTAATACTCCTCGGCAACCTTACTCGTGACCCGGAACACCGTGTCACCGCGAATGGCAACCAAGTTTGCAAACTTGGCATTGCAGTGAGCGAACGTTATACAACCCAGGGCGGCGAACATCGAGAGGAAACGACTTTTGTTGATGTGGATGCATGGGGTCGGCAGGCGGAGACCATTCACAAGTATTTTAGTAAGGGACGGCAGATTCTTATAGAAGGCAGGTTGCGCCTTGATGAATGGGAAAGCCCCCAGGGTGAAAGACGCAGCAAGCTAAAGGTCGTGCTTGATCGGTTTTCTTTTGTCAACGATGGGCAGGGCAGCGGCTCGACTACTTCGCCTCAACCGCAACCTGTGCCAGAGTCCACATCCACTACAGTGCAACAGTCACCCCAACCCCAGAACACGGCTCAGGAAACCGCGGAAACCCCACCTGCTGAAGCGGATGGGGATGACGATGTTCCCTTCTGAACGAGCCCCATCTCGTAATACCCTTTTTTTCTCATATTTCCCTGCGGCTTTTGTTGGATGTACCATCTATTATAAGCAGAGGATCCATTCGTCTAAGAACACTAAAACAATCATTAATCCCTGAAGAGCCAATGGCGACACAAGAAGTCCTTTTACTGAAACCAGTGCAGAACCTTGGAGCAGAGGGAGATGCTGTAACCGTGAAAGCCGGTTTTGCCCGCAACTATCTACTCCCGCGGAAAATTGCGACGCCGATGAATCAATCCAACCGGCGTTATATTGATTCCCTCAACCATCGCAGAGCTCAACGGGAGCATGATGAACTAACGGAAGCAGAACGCTTGGCCGCCAATTTAAAGAAAAGCGCAATTGCAATTGCGGTGAAAACCGGGGAAGCCGGGAAGATGTTTGGCTCTGTTACTGCTGCAAATATTGTGGGTCGTCTAAAAGAGGAGGGGATCGAAATTCAGCGCAAGCAGCTTTCTCTTTCCAGTCCCATCAAGGAATTGGGACAGCACACTCTGGAGGTGAAATTGCACGCGGATGTTAGTGTGAAGTTCAGTATCGAGGTGGT
>CAJWSN010000138.1 GCA_913046175.1 uncultured Opitutia bacterium | reverse complement strand
TGAAGTCATTGAGCGAACGACACAAAGGTTGTCCGCACATTCCGCGACATTGGGAAAAAGATCACTGATTTCCAGACCGCTTTTCCCATGGTTATTAAACTTCCATGGACTGGCTAAAACCTTGCCGATATTATTGAACTGCGTGGGTTGCACGTTCATGTGCTTGTAGGGATCCTCGCCATTGTGCTTGTTCAGCATCGGCTTGGGATCGAAGGAGTCCACGTGGGAAACCCCACCATCCATGTAGAGGAAGATGACACTCCGGGCCTTTGCACGGTGGTGCGGACGCAGGGGCTTGAGGGGATCCAGGGAAGTGGTCCGGTCAAAGCCGGTATCGTCCACACCGGCAAAAGCCTTGTCCTGCATAAGCGATTGCAGGGCCATCGCGCCAAAACCCATTCCACAGGTCTGCAGCATTTCCCTCCGCGTAACAGGTGCCTTTCGAAATTTCCCACAATGGTGCTTCATCACAGTTTATCTCCCTTTTAGTTAATATAAATGAACTCCTTGGCGTTGATCAGGACATGCGCCAGGTCCTTCCATGCCCCGGCCGGGTCCAGGTTTGATTGACGCTCCAGAAAAGCCGTGGAGGCAGCAAGCTCCGCAGGGCTCGGAGCGCGAGCAAATGCAAGTTCATACATTCCGGCAATCCGCTCCTCAATGGGTGCCTCAATACTCTTTACATAATCCGCCCAACGCTTCGCCTCCTGAAGAACAAATGGATTATTCATCAGCATGAGCGCTTGCGAGGGAACATTTGAAACCGTTCGCCTTCCCACCGAGTTGAATGGACTCGGGGTATCAAATGAAAGCATCATTGGTGACAGAAAATTGCGCCGCACCGAAAGGTATATGCTGCGTCGGCCTGCCCCGTCCAATGGCCCGTTGCCTGGCTTTCCGCGACCCGTCATGAAGGCATTCAGGTAAACCGGCACGGACTTGCCATACATTTTTTTGTCCAGGCGCCCTGAAATGGCAAGGATTGCATCCCGAATCGCCTCCCCCTCCAGTCGCCGGACCGACATCCGGTGCAAGAGCAGGTTGGATGGATCCTTCTTTTCCGCGATGTCATCGTTCGCCTGGCTGCTCATCTGATAGGTTTTACTCAACACCAAATGCTTGATATGTTTCTTGATTGACCAGCCATCCTCCATGAATTGGGAGGCAAGGTGATCAAGAAGCTCAGGATGCGTCGGCCGCTGCCCGAGAAATCCAAAATCATTCGTGGAGGCAACAATTCCACGCCCAAACAAATGATGCCAGATGCGGTTGACGATAACACGGGATATGTAGGGGTTATCCGGCGAAATCATCTGTTGTGCAAGTTGGAGGCGCCCACTTCCGGAATCCTTGATGGGTTTCCCTCCCAACGCTTCAAGGAACCGACGTGGCACGGTTTCACCCTTGTTGCGGTAATTTCCCCGCACAAAGACATACTCGTCCTCAGCATCACCATCCTGGATGGCCATGGCTGTACGCGATTCCCTCCGGATTTCAGAAATCAACTTGTTGCGCCTGGCAATAAATTCAGAAACAGCAGGAACCTGGGCAGGATCAATCCCTCCAAGCAAATCCTTGTTCGCAATCAACCATGAAAAACCTTCCCGCATGAGAGCCTTCTCAAAACTTTCAGCCATTTCCGCAAATGAGGCGCCATCCAGCTTTGCCACCAATTGGGATTTCTCCTTATCCCGCAGGTGCTGAAGCACGGCATCACGTGACGGAGCATCATCGCCCTGCACCACCATCAATACCTCAAAATTCTCCTTGGCCGGTGTAAATTCCACATGGACCCGATGCCCCACGAAACTCTGGCCGCGCTTATCAAGGCGATGTAAATGCCAGCGCAATTCCCCGGCCTTGCCCACTTTGGTCTTTACGTTCCCGTGCAAAGGTCCCTGCACCAAGCGATGAGAATCAACAACAACCATCGCAGTGGCTTCACCTTTCACAAGATAACAAACCAAGCCATGATCCACGGAAAATGTGGGCGTACGGAGAGTCATGCCGGCCCTGGCGTATCCAAGACCACCGTGATCCAACGCCGAGTCCACAATTCGCAATCCATGCCATGCAGGATCCTTCCGGGCCGAACCATGGGAGGCCATCCCAAGAATGGGTTGCTTCGGGTCACGGCTCCAGAGTACCTGGCCCGGACGCACGGGATGCGCCCCAAAGGTAAACCCATCCTGCAGGAATTCATGCGGTTGGGACACACTGTAATCAATGACAGTGTCGAGTTTCTTCAACGCATCATCATGGGCCGTCTTCCTGGTCTCAAAATCCATCCGCAGGGTTGCCACCTTCCTGGAGGCTTCCTCTACCTTGCCCTCAGCAGCCAATGCCAGGACATGCAAGGGACTGCCCGCATCCTTCGAGGCAGAAAGAATTGCGTGCACCCAGCGTTCCATGACCGTTGGATCCAGCCTTCCCTTCCCGGCGGTTGCCTGGATCAAGGCCTTCGTCTCCTTGGAAAACTCCTGCTCCGCCGAGGTCGTGGCGACCGGACCGCCACCCCGGGGTCTATGATTGGTAAAGACAACGTAATCAAAACCAATGTTTCCCCAACTTCCCTTGTTGTTGTCCACTGCCTGGATTTGCAGGGACTTCCCGCGAAACTTGCGAACATCCCAGAACTTGTTCACCATCGTGTTGTTGCTGGGTCCCAGTGCTGTCCCGACAACCTTCCCTTCAAGGAGCAGGTTCAGGCAGGTCTGCCCCCTGTGGGCACCCCCGCCAATCAGGAACGATACATAGTCCCGCTCAGCCTTGAAGGCAGGGCTGGTGAGAGTGCCCGTATGTACATCGCCACGACCACCGTTGCGAACGTTGTGGGAGTTGACGAAGAATTTACCATGCGGACGAACATCCTTCTGGTAGTCGGCCTTGGTCTTTTCCGTGCACGGTCCATTGCCAAAAGCATCCCCGGTCGCCTTCCATCCCTGGTAGGTGCCATCCTCAAAGTCGGCAAACACCACGCTCTGATCATAGATTCCGTCTCCATCGGTATCGGCGAGACGCCGCACAGACCCTTTGGGAACCGGGGCCTTCACGGCGTAGGCGTTGTACTGGGGCAATTCAACGACGTACATCCGGC
>CAJWSN010000137.1 GCA_913046175.1 uncultured Opitutia bacterium | reverse complement strand
AGAATCCCTACTCCAAGACCTATGGGTGCCTTGATCGTGCATTCTGGCACTATCGGACCATGGATTTCCCCTGCGGCATGTCCCAGGAGATGGTTCTGCCTCTGGCACTTGTCTATGCAAGGGAGTATCCTGGAAACCGCTACCAAGGAGTGGAACGCATGCGGGAAATCGCAGAGGCTTCAGTTCGATACATGGTGAAATCCAGTTATGCGGACGGGACGTGTGACGACTACTTCCCATTCGAGCGTGCGATGGGTGCACTGGTGTTCAGCCTGTACTCAGCAAGTGAGGCTTACCAAGTCCTCGATATGAACGACAACGAAGTGCTCGACCTCTTCACCCAGCGTGTCCGCCACCTTGAGGATGAGAATGAAACCGGACGTTTAAGCAATCATCAGGCCCTTGCCGCACTGGCGGCTTACAATGTCTACAAGATCACCGGTGACGACCACGCCAGGCGCATCGCTGAACGACGGGTGGAACTTACCCTTTCCTGGCAGAACAAGGAGGAAGGGTGGTTTCAGGAATATGAGGGCGCCGACCCTGGTTATCACACCTGTACAATCGACTTCCTCGCCAAGCTTCGGCAAAAAATGAGCCGCCCCGGCAAGAGCGAGGATGGCTTTCTGAAGCCCCTTATCAAGGCCGCTGAGTTCTCCTGGCATTTCATGCACCCCGATGGGTCCTACGGTGGGGAGTACGGTTCACGCAACACCTACCACTTTTACCCGCATGGCTTTGAATTGCTGGCTCCACACTCCGAGAAGGCCGCCCAGATCGCAGAAGCCTTCTTAGCCGGTGTGCCAAAGGACAAGCGCTATCATAATGACGATGACCGCATGACCGCACATTACGTGTATGACTTTCTGCAGGCGTGGGAGGATTATCACCCCGTGCGACCACAACCCATAACCGAAAGCCGGCGTGAACCCTCCACAATCTGGATGCCTGAAGCCAAGATGCTCGTCTCCTGGAACGGAAAGGAGTCACAAGCCAAAGGAGGACGCCATGCAATTGCCAACCTCTCCAAGGGGGGGGTCCTCAAAATCTTTGACGCCGAGGGCCCCGTTGCCAGCGACACCGGCTTGATCGGTGAACTGGATGACGGCACGATAGCCGTGGCTCACCTCGTTCAGCATGACTCAACCGTAACGCCTGCCCCCAACCCCGAGGAGGAAGGAGCCACCTTTACAGTTGAAGGCGACTTTTGCCGCCGAAAGCCCAACCTTATGAGTGTCTTCAAGCAACTGCTTCTGCGAGGGTGGGTTTTGTTAATCGGACGCTTCAAGGCAAACCTGACACGGTCCATCATCCAGAAGATGGCCATCACGGGAAAACCCAAGCTGCCTTACCGCTTCAAGCGGGAAATCATCCTCCTCGCTGAGACAGTCAAGGTGAACGATTATTTCCCGGAGAACATGCCGCTCAAACGGATAAGCATCGGCAGTGATGCCACCAGCATCTACGTCGCCAACTCCCTCACACACCAGGAATCAAGGCTGTGTCCATGGCAACATGCCGACCTGAACAAGATTCCAGTTGAGAATGGGTGGCGGGTATGGAAACGCACCTACCACCGCGGTTCCCAGCACGATCCCCACCAAAAATAAATTGAAGGAGGAACCTCTTTCCAAAAGCCTGTCAATCAAGACAAGGCTTGCTTATGCCGGCTTTGCTTCCGTGCTCTACCTTGCCTTTGCCGCAGTTGAAGTCTGGGTTTCTCGGGGTTACATATTCAAAGCCAGTCGCACCGCTGTTCGGGACCATGGAAATTACTGCACAGTATTGGAGGAATGGGAGCGTGGGGCGGATCTTTTCGGTGGCATCTTCTGGAGTTTTGGCCCCATTCCCATGCTGGCCTACCGCTTGGTGGACAGCTTCCTGCAATCACCGATCCTGACATTTGTCGTAACTAATCTCCTATGGATTACACTTGGCATATTTATCGTCATCTCCCTCTGTACAACACGTCTGGGCATCCTAATCGCCGCACTGATCCTGTTAAACCTCTTTCCCCCTGTTGAAGCCTGTACCTCAGTAACCTGGTACCCTCCGGAATTTGTATTCATCGCCCTGTGCGGATGGGTCTATCAAGTTCGTTCCAACAAACGCTTTATGGCCTGCCTGGCCGTGCTTGCGCTTCTAATGCAGTTTAACAAGCAGACCAGCCCAATCCTCCTGGCCCCGTTCCTTGCAGAAAGAATTCTGAGGGGGAAAATACCGTTGGTGGAACTTCGCAATCTTGTGATTACACCGGTAATCATCATGGCCCTTGGCTCCCTCGCAATGCTCCCAATCTACGGATCGATGGATTTGTTCCTGCAACTCAACTTTCCGATCCATATGCTGGAACAGTATGAATCCATGCAAGGCAAGCCCTGGGCAATCTTGCGGGACCTTGATGCTGGATGGTATTACAACCATCTATCCATTCCCACGTTCGGCGTGCTTTGCGCATTCCTATTGTGTTTCCTGGACGGGAAAAGCCACCCAAACCTGCGTATTGCCAGATTACACGCCATCTCAGGTATACTTGCCCTGCTCCTATACTGTCGACACCGGGACCATTACCTCATGAATACCTACCAGTTCTATCTCGCAGCCGCATTGTTGGCCGTTCCAAGATTACCCCGGGTTCGGCTCCCCTGGATAGTCCTTGTCCTCCCCGCAATGGCCCTGGGCCTAAAGATAAATGTAAGCGCCCTCTTTAACCCACATCCACTGGGCAAAACAATTACTCCGGATGCAACATGGATGCGCAAACATATATTCGAAACCGATGTGACTTACATCGAACTTCAGGAGGCCTGCCGCAAAAACGGGGTCGAGAAGGCGGCTTTTCTCACTCGCCATCCCGGGCTCTCCTATGTGATTTCCGTCCAGAACACCCTGCCAATTACATGGATTCTGGCAGGGTGGGTTCATGAAAAGAACCAGGAGGATTTCTGGGAGGCTGTCTTAAGTGCCCCCTGGCTCGTCCTTGAGAAAACCGACGGCAAGCAGACACCGAAGGCTAATGTAACCGCATGGAACACACTGCCAGGTGCGTTGGAAGCCTCGAAAAAAATCGATGGTCACTCGATCATCTGGGAAAATGAAGCTTTCCTTCTTTTGAAAAAATAAAGAGAAAACCCTCAATCCTCATCCATGTTCGAAACAAACCAAAAACTTGAGCCAGGCTTATCCA
>CAJWSN010000136.1 GCA_913046175.1 uncultured Opitutia bacterium | reverse complement strand
TATTTCTTATAATAGGGCAAATTTCATTCCTTTTAAATCTCTTGCGGATGACCTGTGTTTGCCGGGTTGAATCATCCGAGGCCGATGCGGGTCCGGCATTGTTGAATAAAGTAGTGGAAGAAAGGATGACCACCTGATGATCAGCCGCTTTCCAGTTTTCTTTTTAGTTTTGTTGAGCACCGTGGTGTTTCCATGGCTCTTTTTTCTATTTAAGGGAGAGCAGCAATTAAGCGTTCTTGAGTCAGCTTCTTTGGAACAGGAAACCTACCTTTACGACCGTGTTCATGACAAAAGTTATAACACTCCCGGGGATTATGTTGCCGCAGTCTCAGCAACAGGTGGAGATATAGCAAAGGCTGAGGTGGAAGCCGCTTCAGCCATCAAGCCCTGGGAGGTGAAGAACAACACTCGCGCCAAGGCCCGCATCAAATTGTTGAGCCTCAAGAGAAATGTTGAGGGAGAACCTGTGCACCCGGTATGGAAGGGTGGTAATATACTTAGTGGCAAGCGGGTTTACCAGGCTCAGGGTTGCTTCCATTGCCATACCCAACAAGTTCGCCAGAAGGAATTTGGCGTTGATATTGCACGTGGCTGGGGTCAACGACAAAGTGTGGCCCGGGATTATATCTATGATTCCCCGGTGCTTCTGGGAATTTCTCGTGTTGGACCGGACCTTGCCAATGTCGGAACCCGAATGGATGCCGCTGCCTTGCATAAACACATCTATCGCCCCCCGCATGGTTCGAATATGCCTGCATATCCATTTCTTTATAAGGTGCGTGAAATTCGTGGTGCATCTTCAGCCAAAGCCATTCACTTTAAGGAGGGAGAGTTCGGTGCCCCCGAGGAGGGGTTTGAAGTGGTGCCAAAACCAGAAGCCGAATACATGGTCTCTTACCTGCTGAACTTGAAGCAGGATTATGAATTGCCAGAATCCAGATTCTACTTGGAGGAGGATACCGCTGATTCAGCAGAATCAGGAAAGGCAACAGTTGACGGTAATGCCGGCGCAAAGGAAAGTCATGAGTGACGAGGAAAACCTAAAGACCCATAAGCCTACCTGTGGCAGCGGCGAGCCTTCACTGCACGACGAGGAGATTCTGGACCTCCATGCTCGTCTCCTTCGTGAAAAGAAGAAGCCCATCAAGGCATTCCATACGGTTCCGCTTGTTTTGGTCTTCATCTTTGGTGGTATTATTTTTTGGGCTGGTCTTGCTATTTCCCAGCGGACGGGTTTCTGGAGTTCATCCATCAGTGATGTTAACTGGTCGAAGACAGAAGCATTGGCGTTGTATGCCAAAGAGGCTGCTGCTGGTGGAAGTGCAGGGCCCTCTGCGGCGTTCAAGAAAGGGAAAAAGCTCTACAATACACCTGGAGCTTGTGTGACCTGTCACCAACCCAATGGTCAAGGTCTTCCTCCTGCAAATTTCCCTCCGCTTGTTGAATCCGAATGGGTGACAGGGTCGGAGGAGGTTGTCGTGCGGATTGTCCTCAATGGATTGCAGGGACCTGTAACGGTCGGGGGCAAGGAATATGGTCTTGTTCCCATGGTCCCCACCATCTGGAAGACTTGGAGTGATGATGATATTGCCGCAGTAATTTCCTATGTGCGCAATGCATGGGGCAATCAAGCTACTGAGGTGAGTGCGGATACCGTGAAGAAGATTCGCTCCGAAGTCGGCGAACGTAGTCCCTGGACTGTTGGAGAGCTGGAGGCTTATCAGAAATAAGAACCGGGGCTTGGTTTACCGGTTCTGTGTTTTTGTCTCGTTTGGGCGTTTTATGTTTGCTTGGAACGATCCAATACCCAGGCCACAATTTTGTCCGGTTCTTCCTCCCATGCCCATGCCACTCTAAGGAATTCAGCCGGGTGGATGTCATGGGTCCTGAAGAATTCCCTGTCACCTCCACAGCAGTACATGATTTCGGGATCCAGCTCGCCCCGCAACTTGCCAAGGGCCTTTGGGATGATTCGGGGCAACCACGTGATGCCTTGTATGGAGTCACTCTTGGCCGGAAGGTCTTCCATCCTCACGTGTCCGGCTGAAAAAATCCTGTTCTGTCGCTCGAAAAAATAATTTCGTCGAACTTCGCATATCGCCGCGAAGCTGTTCCAGTCAGGTTCGCCCTCGAGGGTGTAATCCTCCACATAGTCAAATAGGTCCATCACCTTCAATCCCAGTGACTTGAGAAACTCTTCCTCCTTCTCCTCAAGGATTGTGTCAGGGGTTTTGAGACCTGCCTGATAGCGTTCCAGACCGACGTTCCACAAGCTTTCGAGATTTCCCAAGTAATGATAGTGTCGCATGTTATCTGACACGCTGTTGAGTCTGCATCGTTTCTTCAAGTGGAAAGCTACGGGTCCTTGTCAGAGGCCCTTCAATCGTTTCGATATTTTCGCAAGTTAACCCTTCTTGCGCCTGGTCTTCCGTTTCCCCGCATCCATGGGAATTGCAAAATTCATCTGCTTCTGGAAACGATCAACCGATTCTACAACCACATCGATTTCCTCCCCCGAACGTAATGTGCGACCCTTGAACGTGATTGATGCGCCAGGGTCTTCACTGCTCCATGACCGACCGCGACCACTATTTCCTACAGATATCATGCCATAGGCTCCGGAATCCTTTAGTTCAACAAATACGCCCCTCCGGCCAATTTCCATTATGACTGCGGAAAAACGGGTCTTCGGGTTTTTCTTCAACTCGCGTTCGAAAAATTCCATCAGCTTGATTTTTACGGATTCCCTCTCGGCCGTTATGCTGTTTCTTTCTGTGAGGCTCAGGTGCTGGCCAAGATCCTCAAGCCTGCCTTTGCGGAGTGCCTTGGTTTCCGCCACCTCAGATTTGCCTTTCTTGCGGCTAATGTAATTGTCAATAATGCGGTGTACTACCAAGTCGGAATAGCGTCGGATTGGGGAGGTGAAGTGTGTGTAGTCACCCTTGTTCAGGCCGTAATGTCCATCCGGTGCGGCGCGATAACAGGCTTTCTGCAGGCTTCTCAGGAATTCCACGTGCAGAAGGTGTCGTTGGGGATGCCGCTTGATTTCGGCCAAAGCCTTGGTGACCTCTTTCCTTTGGGTGAGGTCTCCCACATGGATATCCCATTGCTTGAGAGATTCCCTGAATTCATTTAACTTTTCTTCCTCCGGGTCATCATGAACACGAAAGATTCCCGGAATGTTCTTCGTGCGCAGAAGCTTTGCCACCTCCTCGTTGGCCAGAAGCATGAACTCCTCGA
>CAJWSN010000135.1 GCA_913046175.1 uncultured Opitutia bacterium | reverse complement strand
ATCCAAATGCGCCGGACCAGATTCGTTCTCCAATATGGAAAGGATTTGCCTGAACACCAATTGCGCCTTCGCGTGTGCCTCCTGTTTCATGTATAGCACCCCCAGTTCATCCAGGGCATACAAGGTTGCCTTATCTTGTTCGCCAAGAACCTTCAGGTGCTTTTCCGCTGCCTCCGCTAGAAGCAGCTCGGCCTTTTCGAATTGTCCGGCACGTTGGTAGAACGCCCCCAAGTGCACCATGCTTGCCAACAAGTCTGGATGCTCATCTTCAAACAAATCCTCCCGGAGCTGCAGGTTCTCAAGATAAATGGCTTCAGCCTGCTCCATGTCCCCGAGATACAGGTGCAGGGATGCCAGGTTAATTCTGGTTGTCATGGAATCCGCATGATCCAGTCCCAACACGGACTCCCGTAATCCCTTAACCTCCTGAAACAATTCCATCGCCTCCGCGAAGTTCCCCAAGTGCCTTTTAGTCCAGGCCAAATTGTTCAAGCTGGTAAGTGTCAGGGGGCTTGACCTCCCAAGGGTCTCACGACAAAGACTGGCGGACTCCTCAAAAAGATCGTGCGCTTTTTCGAGTTTGCCCTTGTTTGCAAAGACCCATGCAACCTGGTGGATGTTTTCCACCCGCTTTTGAACACTGTTCTCACGAAGAAAACTCCGGTTTTGAAACCAAAACCAGCCTAACGAAACAGTCAACAATCCAAATGCCACTTTATAAACGAGAGGCAAGCGCATGGAAAACAAGTGCTTCATGACCGCAGGAGCAGGCTGGTATTCGGGAATGGGTGGTGGATCAATTCTTCAAGCCTTTTAAACAAAAGAAATTAAAATAGGAAAAAAGGGCTGAATGACCAGATGATTGTACACAAGAGTCCAAAAGGAAAATGGATTGGAAATTTGCAATAATGGCGTGAAGGGCGTAAGTTAGAATAACTCAAGAAAACACCCCCAAAGCCAACAGAAAGGAGAACACGCTCGAAGCAACGAATCCTCCCGATTCAAGAACCGCTTCAAAAGCAACAGCAAGTGTCTCCGAGGGTTTGCTCTAAACAGCCTGCCCACGAAATGAAAACATCCTCCAGTCATTGGGAGGAAGGAGTACCTTTGTCTCCTTTCCCACGAACCCGGGCTGCCTGCTCGACCTGCGGGCAGGCTGAAAAAAAGAACAGAGATACCACCCGAAATCCAGAATTGCCCGTCCAATTCCCTGCAGGAGGCAAAGCAAAAAGGAAATCCCCGACAGTTGTTCACTTCCTTCATTTGCATTCAAACCCTGCAACGTACAAAATCACCAAGTCGGTTCACCAACATCTCCAGTCAGAAACCTCCAAGCCGTCTGGTCATTTCCAGGTCGACATGGAGTCGGGGTTTGTGACCCTCTCCAGTGCCAAGGACCACAAGTGCGGTGCATACCCGGACCTGACAATCTTGGTGGACAAGAGGATTCAGGTGCAAGGCACAGGAATTGACCAGGCATTCCGGGAATTGTTGACCGGGTTGCTGGAATACACGGGCAGAAGACCGATGACCCTGACCGATCTGCCCGCGCAAACCCCGAAACAATTTCTAGTGGAATGCCTGTTGCAGAGGCATTGGATTTACCTGGTCCTCGAACCGCATGAGGCACAACTCTGCCAGGCAAGCCTCCTCATCAAGTCCCTGCCAAAAAACCTTCGCAGGAACATCCGCCCCATCCTGGTCGAGGAAAGCTACAAGACACCCGGACATTTCGGAATCCTCGAGGAAAGAATCGGGTGTCGGGTCCGACACCACATTCGCACCAGAGCCGACAATCTCCACATCCCGAAAGGCTCAAGTCACCTAAATGAAAGACATGGACGATACGCCGGGCAAATTCGTCGCGTCGCACGGGAAATCGGATGTTGCAGGATAGGTCTGGCACTTTCCTCCGGCGGAGCCAAGGGGTTTGCCCATGTCGGGGTGATCCAGGTGCTCGAGGAACTGGGGATTGAAATCGACATCGTCGCCGGATCAAGTTTCGGGGCGGTGGTGGGGGCACTGTGGGCCCGGGGCTACGACGGGGCACAGTTGCAGGGTATTGCCACCCGGTTCAGGAACTGGATGCACCTTCTCGGGATCATTGATCACGCGGTGGATGTACGCCGTGGCCTTATACGGGGCAAAAGTCTCCAGAAGTACCTCCGGAAACTTCTTGGCAGCACTTGTTTTAATCAGCTCTCACTTCCTCTGGCTGTCACCGCCACCGACCTGGAAACCCTGCAGTCCACCATCTTCGAGGACGGAGATGTCGCCTCCGCCCTTCATGCCAGCTGTGCAATTCCTGGAATCTGCATTCCCTGTAAGCACGAGGAACGCCGATACATTGATGGAGGAGTCGCCAACCCACTCCCGGTTCGAACCCTCAAGGATATGGGCATCGAGCATGTCATTGCAGTGAGCACAGTCCTCACAGGACAAAGGGGAATTGAAATAGGACTTCATCGACGGAACGCCATGGAAACCTTCAAGAAGAACCATCCCGTTGCCCACTTTCTGAACAAACGCCTGAACCTTTTCGCCCACGGCAATGCTTTTGACACCCTCATGCGAAGCATTGAGGCCGCCCACTTCCGACTCGTGGAACTTGATCTGCAGGCCGCAGATCTGGTCCTGCGTCCTCTTCCATACGACAGCAACTGGAAGGAAATGATCCATCCTGACAAATATGTAAAGGCCGGTTGGGAAACAGCATCATCAAGGATCGATGCAATCCTTGAACTTGAAAAAACTCGAAGGAAAGAAGCCTCGCAATGAAGGCCTGGGATCAATTGACACCGCCGGAGTCCCGCAAAATGCAGGATTCCCTCCTGAGGCGTTTCATCACAAAACAGGTCTATCCCTTTTCCAGTCATTATAGGAACCTGATGGATGCAAAAGGCATTGATCCGGAAAGCATTCGTTCCGTGGATGACCTGCGTCGCCTGCCGTTCACATCCAAGAACGACCTTCTCAACAGCCCTGAGCATCCCGAGCGCGCAAAAGAATTTCTCCTGCTTCCCGATCCTGCCGTTCTTCGCAGGCGACCCTCCATTCTCCTGAAAGCCCTGACCAGGGGGAGGGAGTGGGTAAGGCGCGACCTTGAGGACGAATACCAACCGCTTCTCCTTGAAGTGTGTTCAGGGGGACCTAAGTCACAGGGCCGTGGTTGATTATTTAGAATCAGCCAGTGGTTGCCGGCCATACGCCGTACCATGGGGCCTGAGCCGGGCTGGTTTTACCCGGTGAGGCCGGCC
>CAJWSN010000134.1 GCA_913046175.1 uncultured Opitutia bacterium | reverse complement strand
GCCACCATCTTCACTGCGCTTCATAAGGAGATCGACGTCACCATGATCCCCCCGGTGCGTCTTGCGCCCCTCAACGAAAACCAGAATGGTCCCTTTTGCAGTGACCACCATGGTGGGAATACGGTAGGTGTGGTAGCCATCCGTCTTCCGACTGAATATATCCTTCCGCAGGACCACATCTTCATCCTCAACTGCGAGAAGGAATGTTCCGGCCAGAAGCAGGACCACCCAGCATGCATGCCTTGTTGTCATCACGACCAACTTACTGGCTCAGTGACCCGATGGATGGGTTGCCCAAGTGCGGCTGACAGTTCCTGCTTGAAGTTTAATTCCTGGCTCATGGTTTGATATTGGGAATGGGTGAGTTTTTGGATGGAGATCCTTCAGACAAGCCTTGATTTCTATTCATGAGTTTGAAATCGACTCCGCTATGGCTTCCCCTGCAATTCGGGCCGTGGTCCAGGCAGCCTGGAAATTAAACCCGCCGGTTATGCCATCAATATCCAGGACCTCACCGGCACAGTACAGTTTGTCGACGAGTCGACTCTCCATTGTCTTGAAGTTGATTTCATCCAGGTGAATACCCCCGCAGGTCACAAATTCATCCTTGTTCATGCTTTTGCCCGTGACCTTGAATCGGCAGTCGGTCAAGTTCCCCGCTAGAAATTGAGCATTTTGCCGTGGAAGGTGGGGCCATCTCAATTCCGTGCCAATTTCGGTACATTCAATCAAGCGCCTCCACAGCCTGGTGGGAATATTGAACTGAGGGTCATTGGCAATGGCTTGCCTGGGTGAAGTCTTGCGCAGCTGGTTGAGTTTCTCGTTGATGTCTTTTTCCTGGAGGTTGCCGCACCAGTTGACGGAAATCTCGAAGTGGTAGTCCATTTCCTGCAACTGACGTGCGCCCCATGCGGAGACCCGCAGGATTGCCGGGCCGCTCAATCCCCAGTGTGTAATCAGGACAGGGCCTTCTGCTTCAAGTCCCTTGGCTGCATGCACCCGGCCAGCCTGGACTGACAATCCCTGCAGACCCTCCAGTCGGGAATCCTTGATTATAAATGTAAACAGGGATGGTGCGGCCGGTTGAATCCGGTGACCAAATTTTGTCGCGATTGATGCGCCGATGGAATTTCGGATTCCACCAAGTGTCAGGATCAGGTGTCTGGCCTTTAACGGTTCCTCATTTTTAACGGCAATCACAAACCAACCTTCTTTATCCATGGACGCCCCGGTGACTTCGGTCTGTTTCCGAACCTCTATCTTTCCTTTGTTTGCTGCATGGGTCAGGCAGTTGATAATTGTTTGTGAATTGTCCGACTGCGGGAAAACACGGTGGTCGGCTTCAACCTTGAGGGGAACTCCGTGATCCTCAAACCATGCCATGGTTTCTGCGGGGCCCCACTTGTGGAAGGGGCCAAGTAATTGCTTGGAGCCCCTTGGGTAAAATTTGTGAAGTTCATGTGGGTCCTGACATCCGTTTGTTACGTTGCAACGTCCACCCCCGGAAATCTTTACCTTGCCCAAGACCCTCCGTGCTTTTTCCAGAATCAGGATGCGAGCCCCGGGGGATGCTTCTGCACAGGTTATGGCGGCAAAAAAGCCTGCCGCTCCACCGCCGGCAATCACCAGGTCGTATTCATCTGCATCCGGGTTGGCCATGACCGGACCTCGTTTTGTCGTCGTCTCCCGCGCAGGCAAATATAAAATTACCGGTAAACAATCCCCACCATGATCTTACCGCAATCCAGTGAAAGTTGACCCAATTCATTCACATGCAGCAATTTAAACAATATTATGCCGGTTGATTATTGCACGGAAAGACTTGCCTTGAATAATTCAATGAAATCAGGCTGAATTCCAACAACGAAACGATGAGAGTCTGCTGGGCAACAACTTGTATTTTCCTGTTATGGAATCTTCCGGCTTGGGGTTCCGTACCGGCCAGGAAGGTCATGATGGCCAAGCCCACTTCGGATCAGGTTTCCTTCTTCGAATCCAGGGTCAGGCCCCTGCTCTCCGATAATTGTTTTCGCTGCCACGGCGGTGAACCCGGTAAGCAACCCAAGGCAGGACTTGTCCTGACCACGCTTGAGGGAATGCTTCAGGGAGGTGAGTCGGGTCCGGCGCTGGTGCCCGGGAAGCTGGACCAAAGCCGGATCATTGAGGCTGTTCGTTACAGGAATGAGAACATGTCCATGCCACCGAAGCGCCCGCTCAAGCCGGCAGAGGTGAAGATTCTTGAGGAATGGGTGTCAATGGGATCCCCCTGGCCCGGCTTCGAGGGGGAGATCATCCTGAAGGCTCCGGACCAGGAGGAGCCTTATGACTGGGACAAGTTCCGTCGTGAGCACTGGTCATTTCAGCCGGTATCCCCGGGGGAAGTCCCCAAGGTCAGCCAGAAGGAATGGCCGCGCAGCGATATCGACCGCTTTGTCCTGTCACGCCTTGAAACTGCCGGCCTGAAACCCAATCCACAGGCGGAAAAACGTGTGCTCATCCGTCGTGCCTCCCTCGACCTGACCGGTTTGCCCCCCACGACTGCGGAGGTGAAGGCGTTCCTGGATGATTCCACGCCGGGGGCCTTTGCCCGTGTGGTCGACCGCCTGCTTGACTCCAGGCATTATGGTGAACGCTGGGCAAGACACTGGCTGGATGTGGCCCGCTACAGCGACGGCCTCGGTGGCTTTGGCGATGGCCAGGACCTTCCCAACGCATGGCGTTTCAGAGACTGGGTCGTCAAGGCCCTGAACGATGACCTGCCTTACAACGAGTTCGTTCGTCGCCAGATTGCCGGCGACAGGCTGAAGGCCAACAAGGATTCCCTCGCCACCGGTTTTTTTGCCGTTGGCCCAACCTACAAGGGTGACGGGGGCGATCCAGAGGCCACCAATGCTGCCAAGGCCGAGACCCTCAGCGACCGTGTGGATACTTTCTCCAGGGCTTTCCTGGGCCTGACTGCCGCCTGTGCCCGTTGTCATGACCATAAGTTTGATCCCATTTCGACCAAGGATTACTACAGCCTGGCCGGTATCTTCAACAACACCCGGATCGTGGAGCAGTCGGTCTCCACAAAGGAGGAGCAGGATGCCTACAATGCGGGCCAGGCTGCGGTCAGGAAGCAGCAGGATGACCTGAAATTCTGGACAGGTGACACTCGTGAAACAGCGATGCGTGTCCTGATGCGTGACTCCGGCAGGTATGTGCTTGAACTTTACCTTTATCATCAGCAGCGCAAACTCTTGACCGGAATCCCCGACCGGAATGCCTACGCCAGGGAGAAGGGTTTGT
>CAJWSN010000133.1 GCA_913046175.1 uncultured Opitutia bacterium | reverse complement strand
AATGAAGCAAGGTACAGCTGCATTGGACCGTATCGAGTATATACTCAACCATCCATTAGATGTAGCTGATCCATCGAATCCAATACCCTTTGTCAATATTCGTGGTAAGGTCGAATTCAGAGATATCACTTTCCGCTACGAGGAAAACATTGCTCTTAATACCATTAATACAAATGTTAAGCCCGGACAAATCGTTGCTCTTGTCGGACCAAGTGGAGCCGGTAAAACTACCTTTGCCAATCTTATCCTGCGCTTTTTCGACCCTATTGAAGGCAAACTCTTGATTGATGGAATAGACGTGCGTAACATCAACCAATACGATTTACGCCGCAACATTGCATACGTACCCCAGAACCCCATTCTTTTCAATGATTCTGTTCGCAATAACATTTTCATCGGCAGAACCGATGCCAGCAGTCTCTCGATTGAGGAAGCAGCTGAACAAGCCTACGCCCACGAATTCATCAAGGACCTCCCTGAAGGATATGAAACCCCACTAGGGGAAAAAGGAAGTCGCCTTTCCGGAGGCCAAATTCAACGAATAGCCATCGCCCGTGCACTAATTCGCAACGCTCCCATACTCATACTTGATGAAGCTACATCCGCCCTTGACGCGGAAAGTGAGAAGGCTGTCCAGAAGGCATTGTACAACCTGGTGCAGAACAAGACAGTCTTCATTATTGCCCACCGCTTCAGCACCATACAGTTGGCCACCAGAATATTGGTTTTTGACAAGGGCAGAATCATCGCTGACGGAGACCACTCTCAACTTTTAAATGACTGTGACCTGTACCGCCGACTGCACAACAAGCAGGATGAATAACTGGAATGGGTCCCGTAAAAGCCATAACCTTGGATGCGGCTGGCACCCTCATCAGGCCTTACCCTTCCATTGGCGCAGTCTACGCCGATATCGTTGAGTCCCATGAAGGGCATGCGGAGCCTGAAATCCTTGAGGAACGCTTCCACAAAGTCTTCCATGAAAACATCGATGCGGCTGTCCCCATGGATCGCACCTTCTGGAAAAAAATTGTCAGTAAAACATATGGTGACACGTGCCCGAAGTCCAACTTCGAGGCCTGCTTCAACGATCTTTGGGATGCCTTTGGTGAAGGTCATCGCTGGGTCTTGCTCGATGGCGTGGAGGACATCCTGCACCAACTAAAGAAACAAGGCTTACAGTTGGCCATCCTTTCCAACAACGACTCCCGACTCAGGCAAGTTCTCGAGGACAAGGGAATCGCCACATTGTTTGATAAACTGTTTATCTCGGAGGAAATCGGTTGTAGAAAGCCATCCATTGAAATCTTCCACCACGTTGAGCAGACCCTGGACTTGGAACCAATCGAACTTCTCCACGTGGGCGACAGTCCCCGAGAAGATTATCATGGAGCAAGGAATGCCGGGTGGAATACTGTCCTGATTGCCAGGAAATGCCCCCCTGGTGTGCAGCAATCGGATTGGGTGACAAGCTTAAGCCTTGTTCCTACAAAAGGACGTCAAAAGCAGATTGAAGGAGAACGGGGTCTTTAATACCGGGGCCAGTCTCGATACCGCTGTTAAGGTCGACGATTTCAGCACCAGTGGACCGGACCGCCTCAAGGAGATTGTCCGGTTTGAGTCCCCCTGCAAGCACCCAGTTTGTATCTGGGTGGGCCAACTTCAATCCCTTGAAAAGATGCCAGTTGCCTGTCCTCCCCGTTCCACCAAAGGCATCCTTGGCATAAGCATCAAGGACGATGGTGTCCGAAAATTCCAGCAGATTGACCGGAAATGCTTCCTGGGGTGGCAGCTTGGGGGCAAGCCAAAGATTCTTTCGCCCCACAAGTTCAGACCAGGCTCGAATAATTTCTGCGGACAGATCCAGATTGAAATGCAGTTGAAAGACATCAAATCCCGCAAGCCGACAAGACTCGAGCTTATCCAGGTCTGGTGCAACATCCACGAGCACACGCATGCCAAGAGGCAAGGCCTTGAATAATTCCTCTGCACGTAACAAACTGACCGAGCGGGGAGAGGGTTCGTAAAGGTTTATGCCAATCCACTGCGCTCCTGCAACTAGGCAGGTTCGTGCATCCTCCTCACGGGTAATCCCACAAATCTTAACTTTCGGAGTCTTCATTGCCTAGCAGTTCATCCAGCAGGGCTTGAATCAAACCATCCAGGGTTTGTTCCTTCGCCTCACCTGAAACCTCCATCCCGGCATCCTTCATTGCATGGGTGGTCTTTGGGCCTATGCTAAAAAAAGCGGGTGCCCTTGCAAGTCCCCCCAAAAGCTCGTCCTTTACCCGATTAAATGACTCAACTGTCGACGTACTGGTAAAAAGGATCGCGTCCGCGCCATCCGAACGTAAAGAACGTCCCTCCCAACTGCAGGTAGGATCATCGATGTCTGTTCGGTAAACCTGCAACTGGTCAACAATCGCCTGTCCCTTCAGTATAAGTGTGTCAACCAGCTTGGGATTGTTTCGGCTTCCGGTGATGACGAGCACTTTCAGGTTTTCAAGGTTTTCCTTTTCCAGCATGGCCTCGGCAAGTGATTCAGAGACCGCCTTTTCCGGCAGAACATCAACCTGCAGGTGAAATTTCTGCAGTTCCCCTGCAGTCGCCTGACCAATTGCCGCAATACGCATCGGGCCCAGGCAACGAAGGTCCTGAAAGGCCCGAAAGAAGTAGTCAAAGAAATGTCGAACCCCATTCACGCTGGTAAACACGATCCAGTCGTAAACCGCAATCTCAGCAAAAATCTCTGCAAGAGTCTCCCGGTTGGAATCCTGCTCGACCCGGATCAAGGGCAATTCCAGCACCTCTGCCCCAAGGGTTGCCAGTTTCCCACGAAGCTTTCCGGCCTGATCTCTTGCACGGGTCACCACGACACGTCTGCCCAACAAGGGAAGGTTTTCCTGATTTTTGCAATCCTGCAGAAAATCCGCTGACGGGCCGACCAGCAACATGGCCGGGGCCTGGATACCCTCCTCCCTGAGAACCTTGGGCAATGCCCCGAGACTGGTTTTGCATGATGACTGATGGGCAAGGGTTCCCCACTGGATGACAGCAACGGCCGTATCCGAGGGCAATCCGCCTTCCACAAGCTCGTTTGAAATACGTTCCGCCTGCCCCACCCCCATGTAGATGCAAAGTGTGCCGCCGGTTTTTGCAAAAGCATGGAAATCAACCCGAGGTTCCTTCTTGTCGGGATTTTCATGGCCGGTCAGGAAAGTAATGGAGGAGCTGAAGTCCCGGTGCGTCAGCGGGATTCCATTATGGGCGGCACAACCCAGGGCTGCAGTCACCCCCGGTACCACCTCCACCGCCAAGCTATTGGAAGGCCTGGG
>CAJWSN010000132.1 GCA_913046175.1 uncultured Opitutia bacterium | reverse complement strand
GGAATACCGTTTGGGATTTACGCAAGCCACAGTGTACCAAGAGAGAAACAAACACGACCTGCTCCGTGACTTTGAGGATGAAATCCCTTTCTACCTTAATGCCACCCGTTGCATCGAGATTGTGGAAGCCTCAATCCGGAGGGATCACTCCATCACCAACAACCTCCACTCGGCCTATCGAGGACTTGTGGAAGCTGAGATAGTTCCTGAGAAGGAACTGGAACTTCTGGATGCATGGCTTGCAGATCTTGATTCGCTGATAAACTGATGGGATACCCCGGCGTTATAATTGTCAGCGAAGTACCACTCGGCGCACCCAATGGGTTTGGAGTCACACTGAAAAATCTTTTTACTGGCTGGCCCAAGGAAAAGATTCGATATTTTTACAACCGCGCTGACTACAGGAATCTGCCCATGGCAGACCTGGACTTTCGTTTTGCACCCGTGCCAAGTTCCCCGGGTCGAAGGCACGCACTCCTGATGTGGCTTGGACTTAACCCGGAATGGCGGGGCAAATATTCACCACTCTGGCTGAAACGCAACCTCAGGGGGTTCCACGTTGACCTGATATTCTCCTCCGTTCACTCAATGAACACGATCCAGTTTGCCGACTGGATTGCACACGAAACCGGCAAGCCCCACGTCCTCCATGTGATGGACGAACCCTTCCATCAATCAGAACCAGAAAGCGTGAAAGAACTACTTTCACGAACAAGCAGCCTCCTGACTATCAGTGAGACAATGCGAAAAATCTACAAGGAACGCTATGGATGTGACTCCCAAGTCTTTCACAACGGGGCCGAGGATGAATTTTTCAACTCCCTAAAAAAAGAAGAGCCGAACGAGGAAAAACCCATCCGAATACGTTTCGTGGGCAACCTCCTGCACCTCCAGCACTTTCAGGCAATCGAGGACCTTGCCACTGCAGTCCGCCATTTTAACAGGAAAGGAAAACAACGGGCCATCCTTGAGATATTCGGAGGGGAAAGTCCAGAAGGCTGCTCCCGGCAGATTCTGCACGACGATGAAATTGTCTACCACGGTCCCATCCAACTGGAGGACCGATTGAAGACCCTTGGAGAAGCTGACTTGCTCGCCATTCCTTTCACCTTCAATCCAGGATACTTCGAGGAATACAGACTCTCCATTCCCACCAAACTCCCGGAGAACCTGGCCACTGGCATCCCTGTTCTCTTGTACGGACCGAAAGACATGGCAGCAACAGACCTCTGTCTAAAGCATGATTTGGCAACTGTTATTACTGAACGCTCCATACCCACCCTCCTCCAGCTTCTGCAGGAGTTCGCAGAAAATCCCGAACCGTTCCGCCAAAAGGCGGCAAGATCCAGACAGTTTGCAATTCGTGAACTTTCAGCCAAGGCCACCAGTGAGCGATTTCAAGCATTGCTCCGGCAAATGATTAATTAATGAGCGACGACCACAAGTCCGTGGACTTTTCAAAATGGGCCGTGGTGGGCTTCAAGGACGATACCGGACTTGGGCGCATGAGCCGTGACATCCAGAAGGTACTCGGTGTGACCAAGCATCTGGTCAGTCCCTCGGAGCGCATGCCAACCTCCGAAATCCAATCACCCAGAGAATTTCTAATGGGACCCGGCCTAAATCAGGAGACTCTTCGAAAACAAATGGATGGACTCGAAGGAATTATATGCCTGGAGCGCCTTCACTGGAATGAACTCCTGGTACCAACTGCGAAACAACTTGGACTAAAGGTCGTGTGTGTGCCCATGTGGGAATGGTTCAGGGGAACCGACCCCGAGTGGAGGGACGCCGACCTTTTCCTCTGCCCAAACAGGAAATCCGAGGAGGTTCTGCACTCCTACGGGTTCAAAAATACAGTGCAGATGGCTTGGCCCCTCAATCTGGACTTGTTGCCAGTCCGGACGATCCAGGGAAATGCCCAAACGTTCATCCATAACGCAGGGCTCATTGATCACGATGACCGCAAAGGAACCCAATCCGTGGTCAAGGCTTTCGGCAAGGTAAGAAACAAAGACCTGCGCCTCATCCTCCGGCTCCAGCAGGAAGCACCGTTCTCGGTCAATGACCCGAGGGTTGATGTCCGTATAGGCAACCTGCAAAACCCCGCAGACCTGTATAAGGAAGGGGATGCCGCCATACAGCCTTCGCGCATGGAAGGCTTGGGATTCATGGTCCTGGAGCCCGTCTGTTGTGGTTTGCCGGTAATCACGACTGATGCCGAACCCATGAATGAGTACGTCCAACAGCCCGAGATGCGTGCACGGCCAAGCCTGATCAAAAGGAAATCCTTTGCGTGGAAAGCAGCCTCAATCAAGCACGCCTACCTGACTTCTCCAAGCGTTTCAAGCCTTGCCAGGGTAATCCAATGGTGCAGCAAGAATGATCTTTCCAGAATCTCGGAGGAAAACCGCAACTACGGATGGACCAGGCATGCTTCACAACAAATGGCCCGGCAATGGGGCGTGACTTTGAATCATCTATTGGAAAATTAATCACTGCCCATGAAGCTACTAGTCACAGGATCATCAGGCCTCATCGGCTCGGAAGTATGTACCTTTTTCGCCAGTCTGGACCATGAGATCCACGGTGTGGACAACAACCAGAGGGCTGTATTCTTCGGGGAACATGGAGATACCCGCTGGAACCAACAGCGGCTCGTGGAAACCCTCCACAATTTCAAGCACCACGAAATGGATATCCGCAACCGTGAGGGATTAAGTAAGCTGGTTGCTACACTGAAACCGGATGCCATTGTCCACACAGCCGCACAACCCTCACATGATCGGGCTGCCGACATCCCTTTCGACGATTTTGACACCAACGCGGTAGGGACCCTTAACCTCCTCGAGGCGGCCCGAACCCACTGCCCGGAATCCCCTTTCGTCCACATGTCCACGAACAAGGTTTACGGCGACCTGCCCAACACCCTGGAACTCAAGGAGGAGGAGACACGCTGGGACTACGCCTCGCCTGAATACGAGAACGGCATCCCTGAATCCTTTTCAATCGACCAGAGCAAACACTCACTGTTCGGAGCCTCCAAGGTTGCGGCAGATATAATGGTACAGGAATATGGGCGTTACTTCGACATGCCCACCTGTTGTCTTCGCGGAGGTTGCCTCACCGGCCCAAACCATTCCGGCGTAGAGTTGCACGGCTTCCTGAGCTACCTTGTGAGGTGCAACCTTGAAGGACGTGAATATCGACTTTTTGGTTACAAGGGCAAACAGGTGCGGGACAACATACACTCAAGAGATGTAGCCCTCTTTATTGACTGCTTCATTCAGGCTCCCCGCAAGGGCGAAGTCTACAACCTTGGAGGTGGGAGGGGCAATTCCTGATCCGTGCTGGAA
>CAJWSN010000131.1 GCA_913046175.1 uncultured Opitutia bacterium | reverse complement strand
TCCCCGGAGTGGGGATTACTGTAAATGGGGCCCAACGATGGATCGGCTTCGGAGGATTACGTGTGCAAGTATCCGAGTTTGCGAAGCCGGTCCTCGTTTTGGCCCTAGCCCATTATCTTGCGACAAACCAGCGATTACTTGAGGCATTTTTCAAGGGATTTATTGTCCCGGTACTAATGGTGGGATTTGTTTGCGGACTGATCTTTTTGCAACCGGATTATGGCACAGCGGTTCTTTGTGGCGCCGTGGGATTTCTAATGATTTTTTTGGCCGGGGCGCGAATGATTTACCTGATACCCACAGTTTTGGGAGCGACGAGCCTCTTCGCATTCATGGTCTGGATGAACCCAATTCGAATGGCAAGAATCACTTCTTTCCTGGATATTGAAGAGAACATAAAGGGCGGAGCGTATCAGCTATGGCAAGGCATGCTTGCTTTGGGGGCCGGCGGAATCACCGGTGTTGGCCTGGGGAATGGACGCCAGCAGTTTTCCTTTCTTCCAGAGGCCCATACGGATTTTATTTTTGCAATTCTTGGTGAGGAGATGGGGTTGGCTGCCACACTTGGGGTAACGATTTTGTTTCTGGCAATCTTCCTCATCGGTATGATTCAGCTTAGGCGTGCACCTAATCTATTTCAGTTTCTATTAGGGGCCGGTGCATTGTTTTTCATTACTTTACAGGCTCTTATTAATATGGGTGTTGTGACAGGATGCCTGCCAACCAAGGGCATGTCTCTTCCGTTTATCAGTTACGGTGGTTCAAATCTTGTCGTTATGTTCCTCTTTACCGGCTTGATATTAAATCTCTTCCGACAATGGGCACGCCCTGTGATCAGCCATGCTCGTGACCTGGAGACAATCCCTGCATAGGAATGAGCCGAAAATTTGTCATAGCTTGCGGGGGTACAGGAGGGCATCTGGCCCCAGGTATCGCATTAGCTCAGAAATTATCTGCCAGTGGGTACCATTGCTTTTTGTTTATAAGTAAAAAGGAGGTTGATTCCCGCCTTATTGAGAAATACCCGGAACTCGATTACACGCCAGTCCCGGGGGTTCCATTTTCCCTGAACCCGATACGACTTTTGTCGTTTGCCTACACACTTGCAGGGAACTTTTTCTATTCTTTCGAATGGTTGCGTAAAGAGCGTCCTGATCTCGTTGTTGCCTTTGGCGGCTTCATTTCCGTGGGGGTTGTTTTGGCCGCATTTATTTTGAGGGTTCCTATTGTTCTGCACGAGGCAAACCGGAAGCCTGGACGTACAGTCTGCATGATGCGAAAACTTGCCAGAAGGATTTACCTGCCAGATGGCATCAGACTACGTGGCGTTAATGCCTCCCGTGTTCGTTATTATGGATATCCTGTGCGAAGGGAAGTCTACCGACACGAAACAAAGGAAGCGCGAAAGGCAATTCGCTTTACGCAAAAGGGGAAGCTGCTCGTGATACTTGGTGGAAGCCAAGGGGCATCAGTCTTCAACCAATGGGTGGTTGAGCACTTTGAGGAACTTGCTGAATGTGGAATCAACATTCATTGTGTTACTGGGCCGCTACAGGGTACAGATGGTATAATTGAAGGCAGTTCCAGTTCTGGTGAGAATGTCCAGGCGGTATTTCAGTCCTTTTCCAACCAGGTCCCAGAATTGTTGTCTGCAGCGGATTTGGTCGTTTCAAGGGCGGGCGCAGGCGCTATTGCGGAAATCATTCAATGCCGTGCACCTAGCATTTTAATTCCCTATCCCTATGCGGCTGATAACCACCAACTGGCCAATGCTCTTTTCTTCGAGCGTCAGGGCGGGGGTGTCCTCCTTCACCAAGAAAAGATGGATAGTTTATCTGATGAAATTAAGGACCTGATTTTAAATGACTGGCTGCTTACAAGGCTGCGTCACAATTTGCAGAAGATGGACCGGTTCAACAGTGTGGAGTTAATCCAAGGTGATTTACTGGAGCTTAGTGGTGAAAAAAGTGAGCCCGATTGGGTTGGAACCGGCAACGTGGCGTGAAGGTAAAAAAGAACAGGATTTTTATGATTGGGGTTGGCGGTATGGGCATGACCCCACTGGCAGTTTACCTATCTCGTTCAGGTTATGATGTTTGTGGCTATGATGATGAGCTTTGTGAGCCAGTTCGAAGGATTTTAGACAACGAGGGAGTCACCTTCTCCAAGGATGGCAATTTGCCGGATGGGTATGATCTTGTTGTTCATTCTGCAGCGGTTTCATCTTCCCACCCATGTATGAGACAAGCGATTAAGGCCGGGCTTCCGGTTTTAAGTCGGAGCGAAATGTTAGCCAAGCAGGCAGAGGGGCGTAAATTGTTGGCAGTTGTTGGCAGTCACGGCAAGACAACAACAGCTGCAATGATTGCCCATATTCTACAGGGGCAGGGTTACCCGGCGGGTTTTATTGGCGGTGGCTTGTTCAATGATGATTCCCTGCCACCTGCCTGGAATTCTCGCGGAAAATGGCTCGTTGCTGAAATTGATGAGAGCGATGGTAGCATTGAGCACTTCTCTCCTGACATTACCCTGCTTACTAATTTGGATTGGGATCATCCAGACCAATATACTAACGAGGAGGATTTGCTGAATGCTTTTGGTCGTTTGTTTCGCCGAACCAAGCAATGCATTCTTGCCCCGTTTTCCCAGATCGAAAAATTAATGGATCTTCTTCCGGGCGAAAATGGGCCAAAAACTTGTTTTTTTGGTGAGCAGGGGGATTACTCAGGGAAATTTTCCAATGAGAATGGTCGCAGTGCGGAAATTGTCCTACAGGGCCTTTTTCGGAAACGTGCTGAACGGATACAGGCAAGAGGTGAATTCAATATGAACAACGCTCTGGCGGCAATGGCTGCCTGTCATTCCATGGGATTCAGAGAGGTGGAAGGAGGACTGAAGGATTATAAGGGTGTGCAGCGACGACAGAGTCTCCTTTTCGATTCTGACAAATTATCCGTTATTGCTGACTATGCGCATCACCCAACGGAGATTTCCGCCTTGATGACCGCTGCGAAAAAATGGTTCCCAAATCGTTCCGTTACAGTGGTTTTCCAACCACATCGTTATTCCCGAACTGCCCAGTTTCGAGAAGCTTTTGCCCAGGAACTTGGTGAAGCTGACCGTCTGTTGATCTTGCCTGTGTATGGTGCTGGTGAGAAACCCCGGGATGATGGGTCCTCTGAAGCGTTGAGGAAGTTGATGGATGGGAAACCGGAATTTCTTTATTGGTTGCCCGGAAGGGGACGCCTCAAGAGACTTCACTCCTCATTAAAGAAGCCGTCAGTGGTTCTATTCATCGGTGCTGGAACTGTGGACAAGACAGCGAGGCTCTTTAGTGCCATATGTCGATGCAAGAGCAATCCTGGGCGGGAGTGGATGGAGTACCTTAAGCCCAATGTAACTCCCGACAGTCGCCTCAGATTGG
>CAJWSN010000130.1 GCA_913046175.1 uncultured Opitutia bacterium | reverse complement strand
GTTGTTTTTCCCGACGGTGCCGTCCTGGTGAGAGTAGTTGTGAAGCTTGCCGGGTGTGTAGTCCGCCGCCCCGGCATGGCCTGCAAAGAAGGCGAGAGAGCTGATGAGCAGGCAAAGGGCAAGGGGTCCGGATTTGTCAGGCATGGGTTTGTCCTTGTCAGGTTGCAGGAAAAGGAGGCCTGTCTGGCACTGACAGCCATTAGGCTCCGAGCCCGGCGGTTTTTCAAGATCTGAAGAATTCTGCCTCGTACTCTCAGTCCAGGGTCGCGACATCTTTTTCCCAGTCGGCCAGGAGCTTTTTCAGCCGCCTGAGCTCTCCCGGCCGTGATTCGCCGAGGTTGTTTTTCTCTGCGATATCGTCGGCAAGATCGAAGAGCCACTCGCTGGTTTCACCTTCCACCTTGCGCACGTATTTCAGATCGCCGGAGCGTACGGCCGACCAGGTGCGCTCACCACGTTTCCCTCGCCAGAAGAGCGTACGGGAAAAGTCCTTCCTGTTTTCTGTGATGTGGTCGACGAGATCAAACCCATCGAGCTGTCCTGCCGGGACCTTCGCTCCCGAGAGGTTGAGAATCGACCGGGTCAGATCAAAGGTCGCACAGACCTGCTTGCTGATGGTTCCGGGCTTGATCCGTCCCGGCCAGCGCATGATGAGCGGCACTCGGATGCCGCCTTCGAGGGTGGTGCTCTTGGCTCCACTGAGTGGCCCCATGTTCGCGGCCCGGGCAAAGCCCCCGTTGTCTGAGACGAAAACCACCAGGGTGTTTTTCTCGAGCTGGTGCTTCTTCAAGCTCGCCAGCACCCGGCCGACCTCACTGTCGAGATCTTCGAGCATCGCCACGTAGGTCTCTGCATCCGGCTCGGTCCAGTTTGATTGATCGACCTGTTTCTTCGCATCGCCTGGGCCCTGGAAGGGAAAGTGGGGGGTCTCGTGGGAGATGAAGAGGAAGAAGGGCCTGTTTTTATTGCGCTCGATGAATTCGAGGGAGGAATCGGTGATGAGGTGGGTCATGTAGCCCTTCTCGTAGACCGGCAGCCGGCCGCGGTAGAGCACGTGCAGGTCGCTCAGCTCGCGGTGGTTGAAGTAGTGAACGTTGCCGCCCATGTAGCCGAAGAATTCATCCCATCCGTGTTCGACCGGGTTGAACTGCGGTTCGTAACCGAGATGCCATTTGCCGAATACCCCGGTGACGTATCCTGCCTTTTTGAGGGCCGAAGGCAGAACGGACTGTTTTGCAGGCAAGCCAAGCTGCCGTTTTTTCGCCAATTCGATTGCCTCGTCGTAACGGCCCACGTTGCCCGTTCCGATGGCGCACTCCAGTCCACCGGCTCGTTGTTGGTAGCGTCCGGTGAGCAAAGCGGTGCGAGTAGGGCTGCATTCAGGTCCGTTGGCATAGTGTTGGGTGAAAAGAACACCCTCTTTTGCCAAGCGATCAATGTGCGGAGTCTTGGCTTGTGGGTGGCCATAACAGCCAAGATCCCCGTATCCTAGGTCGTCGGCGAAAATAAATACGACATTGGGCGTTTTGGCGGCATGGGTTGCAAGACCCAGAACGGTCAGGGTCGACATCAGTAGTTGTGCAAGTTCTCGCAAGGTAGGCATGGTTCTTTCGATGTTGGGATATTTATCTACAATGGATGACCTGCGGGGAAATGCGATAGGATTTTAACTCCCAAAGGCAAGGAACGGGAAATGATTGAAAATTCAGCCGAAATCTATTGTATTGCATACCATAATCCCGTTTGTTCCTAACAAAATTGTTGGCTGCGGGTTTTTTCCCGCAAGCTGACACATTACCTACCACACCCATGAAAAAGATGAAAATCACCTCGATCTGCCTTATTCTTGCCTTTGTCTTGGCATCCCCGTTCGGACTCTTTGCCCAAAAGTCTTCCGATGCGAAAATGGAAGCCATTGCCAAGGAATTGAAGGCCGCCGTGAAGTCGGGCAAGCTGTCCGAGGAGGATGCCAAGGCCAAATGGTCGGCAATCAACAAAGGTCACCAAGGTGCCAGAAAAGCTCCTGCTGACATGGACGCGGTGGCCAAGAAGCTGAAAATGATGGTGAAGTCGGGCAAGCTGTCCGAGGAGGATGCAAAAGCCAAATGGGTAGCGATTCAAAAAGGCCAACACTCAGGAGCAAAGAAGGGTCATGGTGACACGGACGCCATCGCCAAAAAACTTAAATGGGCAGTCAAGGAAGGTAAATTGTCGCAAGACGAAGCTTGGGCCAAATGGAAGGCCATGCAGGGACATTCAGGTGCAAAGAAGGGACATGGCAAAGAAGACTTGAGTAAGCAACTGAAGGCTGCCGTTAAGGCAGGCAAGTTGTCAGAGGAAGATGCCAAGGCCAAATGGCAAGCTACCCAGAAAGGTCATCATTCACACGCCAACAAGAAGGACATCGATTGGAAAGCGGTCGAAAAGAAGATGGATGCGGCAATAAAGGCGGGCAAGTTGACTGAGGAGGAGGCCGAGGAGAAATGGATTGCCCTCAAGGAGCAATACGGAGCCGAGGACGAAAAAGAACTGTGGCAAACCGTTGCGCGTGGCTTGAAGGCTGCCGTAGAGTTAGGCAAACTGGATGAGGATGAGGCCAAGGAGATTTGGCAAGAAATGACTGAGGGCGATGACGACGAAGACGAGGAGGATCGTTGATTCATTGGCAGTAAACCGAGGACTTTGATCGAGCTTCGGCAAATTGATAGAGCATTAGGTTCGGGTGAAAAATGCCCGAAAACAAGGGAAGCGAGTGGTCATGAGGAACTCATTGGTTCAATTTCGTGACCATACGCCATGACAACTAGAATTGTTTCCCTGCAGGGGGTTTTGTTCACCCTTGCTTTTACCCAAGCATTTTCCGTTCAAAAACCGAACGTCATCCTCTGCATGACGGACGACCAAGGTTGGGGGGATACCGGTTACAACGGGCATCCTCACATCAAGACACCACACCTTGACCTGCTGGCAGCAGAAGGTATTCGATTCACACAAGCCTATGCAGGAGCCCCCATCGGAAGCGCTTCACGAGCCTCATTGATGACCGGCCTGCATACAGGGCACTCATACATTCGAGGCAACAAAAATATTCCTCTACGCACAAGTGATATCACCATTGCGGAGATGCTGCGCCAAGCACGTTACAAAACGCTGGCATTTGGGAAATGGGGGCTAGGACTGGAGAACACCACAGGTGAACCATTTAAAAAGGGATTCGAACACTGGGCGGGTTTCACCACTCAGGAACATGCGGATAATTATTACCCCTCATTTCTCTGGCGATTTGAACCAGGTATCAAAGGGGTAAACGCTTACCATGGCATGCTGCAGATACACCGCAACCGCGAGGGTCGACGCGTGGAATATTCACAGGATTTACTGACCAAGGCTGCCCTGAATGCTATCAGAATTTATCGACCAGCCTTTGACAACAAGTATCAGCCATTCTTCCTATACTTGGCCTATACC
>CAJWSN010000129.1 GCA_913046175.1 uncultured Opitutia bacterium | reverse complement strand
CGACCGAGTGGCTGACCGTGAACGGTCGGGCCCATTTGTCCCTGTAGCAAACGGCACCGCCCAACCATTTGGAGTCGGTGGCGTAATTGAATTTAACGCTCCAACCCCGCACTTTCAACCAGTTGAAACCATGACAAAACATTCCAGCCTCAATGAGGAAATCCTCAGCAAACGACTTCGTGCTGACTCAATAAAGTGGGATCAGGAGCCCTCGCCAAACCTGAACACCCGAACATTGAGCTCACTCCGGCGTTCCTTCCGTGAGCCACACCAGGCAAAACGGCCGGCCCTTGTACCCGTCTTCGCCGCAGTCATTGCGCTGGCACTCATCCTGGCAGTCACCTCAACCCTGAATCCACCCGTAAAGACCCCGGGAAATGCACCCTTAAACGAAGTGGCACGAATTCAAACACTGCCCAGTCTGCCAGATGCAGAGGAAATCCTGGCCATCATCCCCGAGAATCCACTTTCCCCTGAAATCAAGGCCCTGCAGCAGGACCTTCGGAACACCGTCGACTTCCTGCTCGGGATCATCCCGGGAACAGAATCCTGAAGATCAATCCCTATGGCGATGGTGCTCACCCCTGCGCGACTCCCTGACAGGCTTGTCCAATTCCCGTAGCACGTGTTCCCGGAGCTCCTCGCTCTCAATGGACGCCGCCCAATCCTTTGCCGCCGCGGGATCCTTGCCTCGAATTCCGAAAACATAGGCCTGCACGGATCGATCCATTTGTTCAGAGGGTGGAAACTGGTTAAGCCATTCACCGGCCTCTGCAGGTTCCTTGTAGGCCCAGCGCTTGACCAATTCCGGCATAACCGGGTAACGGTCCTCCGCTGGCAAGTCCTCCAACCATTTGGCTGCGCCCGATGGATCTTTGCCGACAATACGATGCATGATGGAGGAAACCGCCCTTTGCTTGGCTTCACCGGACTCCTGCAACTCCACCCAGTCCTTGGCGGTTTCCAAATTGTCTTCCGCCAATTTGTGAGCCACCATTCCAAAGACTCCTCGCATCAATCGAGGATCCTTTTCAGCAGGCAATTCCCCAGTCCAATCGATCAGGTTTTCAGTACCTCCATCACTGAATGCCCTGCTGATGATTATCTCCAGGGCATTACCTCGATTACGTCCATAAGGCATGTCAAAAAGCAAATCTGTGGCTTTGCCAATGTCCTGCTGGACGACCCCTCCAATAATTCCCACCATCCAGGGATTGTCCCCGTCATTATCGGTTCTCTCGCTGGACCATTCTATGGCGCCATCCAAATCCTGCATGGCCCAGTTTGCGATTGCAGACCCCTGGCCAATACGACGCTCTGTTCCATCCAGTCCGGCCGCATATTCCAGTGCAGACTCAGGGTCAAAACCCGACCAGGCGTGCATCAGCATACGCAACTCACTAAAGCGAAGCACGCCCGAGGGCAGCGATTCAAAAGCCTCAAGGACCATGGGGAGCCTTGAATCGTCAAGACCTTCAAGGGCTTCAGCGAAGGCCTTCAGGCGAGTAATCGCATTGGTTTGGCGCATTTGGCCCAGAAGTGAACCCCTGTCAAGCTGCTGGACACCGTTGGAAACTGCCGTCCGAGCAACAGATAGGCGACGGGAATTCGACGATCCTGCACGCATGGGTGATTGACGAACCCTGGACGTGCCCCTCAACTGGATCGAGGACGATCCTGCCTGCGCGCCCTGCGGAGTGAATTCCGCTGCTGTGTTCGTGAACGGCTTTCGTCCCTTTTGCCATCCAAGAAAAAAAGCAAGGCCCAGGCTCAAGGCCCATAGCAAAAGTACTTGGGTTGATCCTTTCATGGATTCATTGCAACTCCCATAATTGCTCCGGCAGTCAAGCAAATGTTGCAAAAGTTAAATTTCATTCCATATAAATATAGGAGACACCAAATTCCAAGTCCATGAAAAAGCCAAGAACACCTCTATTCATGATCTCTTTGATCCTTCTCTTGTTCACAAGCTGCAACAAGGAGTTGAAGCTGACCCAGGACAAGCTCAACAAGGAGAAAAAAACGGTGGAGGACCTCCAGAAGAAAGTGGGGGACATGATGAAATCCACCCAGGAAATGGAGGGGCAGTTGGCCGCTTTGACCTTGGAGACAAATGGCCTCAAGACTGAAAACGAGAGCTTCTTGGAACTTATGGCGGAGAAGGACATTGAAACAGGTTCATTGCGGGACTCAATCAATGAAAAAAACAAACTGCTTGAAGGAGAGATTACAAAAAAGGAAAGCCTTAACCAAGAAATTGCCAGCCTGACCCAGAACCTGTCGGAGGCCATGGCCCGCATCACCGGCCTGACCAACGAGTTGAATGCGGCAAAGACCGCCCCACCATCAGTCGCAGCAGTTCCTGCACCCACATCCGCTCCGCCAGCGACGGGCGTGGCACCATCTGGACCAACCGCGGCACTCTCCAATCCGGTAATAATTTCAGCTCCACCACAGACTGCGAACAGTCCAAATCCCCTTACCACACCAGATGCAGGTCGAGCAGCTGATCTTATAATCAAGGTTCAGTTGGTCGCAGGAGGAAAGAACTACCCGATCCCGAATTGTAAACTCTACGTGACTGAAATGAAGCCCCAGATTTCCAAGTGGGGGCTTTACCTCAAGAACCCGCAGGTCTCGATCAACCAGTTGCAGGCAATCCAAACATCCCTCAAGCAGTCCATTATCCACAAGATGGCCACCACCAATGAAGGCGGAGAAGTGACTATTTCCGGGCTTGAAGCAGGAATCTACTTCATCTCAGGCGCACACCCGGTGACCCAGAACGGCGTACAATGGAGCAAACAACACATCCTAAAGCCCGGACAAAACGTGCTGCTTCTCTCGAACAACGACCTGCAATGAACCCACACCGTCCCCGGTCGTTTCATTGTAACTGAAAAAGACGCAAGGGGGTGCCCACATCAGACCAGTTTCCTGCATGGTAGGAACCTTGAACGCGCCCTGTATCAATGGCTTTGTTCAGGCGCGGGATAATGGAAAAACGACCGACACAGGCCCCATCAAGAATCCTCGGGTGATAGAGTGCAATTCCACTGTAAGTGAGTACGGGGTCCCGCTTAACCCTTCCATCAAGGAGCGAGAAATCTCCATTGCCCTTGTAGGCGGGAGTATCCACCAGCACAAGATGGGCATCCGTTTCAGCGGAAAGACCTGCAATCGATGAAAAGTCAAAATCGGTGTAAATGTCTGCATTGACAGCAAGAAAGGGTTCACTGCCAAGCAATGGAAGTGCCTTTGTCAAGCCGCCACCGGTCTCCAGTGGCTCAGGCCCCTCGCAAGAGTACTGAATCTGCAAGCCAAATGCAGAGCCGTCGCCCAAAGACTCCTCAATCAAGTGGCCAAGGTGTCCGTGATTGATCACTACCTCCCGGAAACCCGCGCGGATCAGATTCTCCAGATGATGAACAATGAGGGCCTTTCCCTTCACCTCAAGCAGAGGTTTGGGAAGCTTTTCCGTAAGCGGC
>CAJWSN010000128.1 GCA_913046175.1 uncultured Opitutia bacterium | reverse complement strand
GAGATGCCAAAGCATGGCGCTGATGGCGACGTGCTTGAGGTCAACCTCACCACGGTCCGGGTGCAAAACTGGGACAAGACAATCTCCACAATCCCCACGCATGAACTGGTTACAGGCTCCTTCAAGAACTGGCGGGGAATGCAGGAATCCGGCGGCCGCAGAATCAAGCGCGCCATCCAGATTGACATGAAGACCATCCGCTTCATCGACGAGACCCTGCTGGAAAAGTTCAAGAGCTTTGCTATCCTCCAGCCCTATCTCGAAGGCAAAGTGGATGAAATCCAGAAGCACAACGATGGAATCAAGGCCGACCTCTCCATCCTGACCAACGGGAGACGACTCACCAACATTGGAACCTTCCGGGCATACTGTGTCGCCTACCTCCGGGAAAACTTCAACATTCATCAGGAAGGCATGACCTTCCTCGTCCGCCAGCTGGCCCCGGGCCCGGAGGGTGTGCCCATTGAAATCTATGTATTCTGCAATGACACCGCATGGGTCAACTACGAGAGCATCCAGGGTGACATCTTCGATCATCTCCTCGCCGTCCTGCCCGAGTTTGACCTTCACCCCTACCAGAAGCCCAGCGGCCATGACATGGAGAAAATTGCAGGGAAAGCAACGGAGTGACCCGGCACAAGCCAACCGCAAGGCGATGTCACGCACTGCCTTCACAAATCCCACGCCCAAGCCTTTGCAGATTCGACCCAATGCCACCCCCTGAAACAGATAAAAGGAGTATCCAATGATTTACCGCATCAAGGAAAAATTCTGGTCGTGGGGAAATGACTTCACCGTAGGAGATGAGGCAGGCAATGATGTGTTCCAGGTCGATGGCAAAGCCTTCTCGTGGGGTGATAAATTATCTTTTCAAGACATGTCAGGAAAGGAATTGGCATACATCAGCCAGAAGCTGTTGTCACTGAAACCCCGATACCAGATCATCCGGGATGGCAATCTGTTTGCCGAAGTGGTCAAGGAATTCAGTTGGTTCAAGCAAAAGTTTGTATTGGATGTGCCTGGGCCCAATGACTACGAAATTAATGGTTCCTTCTGGGAGCATGAATTTGCTTTTCTTCGTGCAGGCCAACAAGTGGCCTCCATCAGCAAGGAACGCTGGGGATGGACGGACAGTTACGGTGTTGAAATAATCGACGGGGAGGACGAGGTCTCAATCCTGTGCGCCTGCATAGTGATTGATCAGGTGCTCCACGACGGGGATGATGATTGAAGATTAACAACTGCTCCATCCAAGAGGGGCTTGCCGTACAATGCAGGAGACCTCAAAAGTGCACCGGGTGCAAAACCCTGTGGCACCACTCAGTTGAAAGAGCGCCCACAACCGCAGGTGTTCTCGGCATTGGGATTGCGAATCTCAAATCCCTTGCCGTGAAGGCCATCATCAAAGTCAATCTCACACCCCTCGAGGTAAGTCAGGCTGACCGGGTCAATAACGACCTGCACACCGGCAGACTCAACCAGTTCATCCTCTTCCACGCGTTCGGCGAAACCCATCGCATACTCCATGCCTGAACACCCCCCGGTCTCAACCGAAAGGCGCATGAACTGATCCCCCACGGAGTTCGCCTCCTGAAGACTTAAGATTTTGTGTGCCGCGCTTTCAGTTATCTTGATCATGGAGGAAATCTTGTGGGGAAATCGGATTAATTCAAGCCATGTTTCCTGTCATTGGCACTCCGCGATTATAGAATTCCAAGAAATGAATGGATCAAAAAAGAGTTTGGCACTGGAGGATCACACTCCCTGTAAATCCTGTTTTATATTCAACCTGCCTGTTCCCCCGTTCCTGGGTTTGTGAAACACAGAAATGACTTGGGAAACCGGCCCTAACAATTTTCATGCCTATTTGTTTCTTGGCTTGAATTTTTTTTAACTTTTCCCATGAAAGTGAACTCCTGTGGAACAAAACAAGATACTCGACAAACTTCACATTGAGCTGATCTCCCCAATCTCAGAGGGTGGGATGGGTGTCGTGTACGAGGCTCTACAGCACGGAACCGGGGATTTCCGCAAGGTCGTTGCACTCAAGCTCATCCGTGAAGAGTACTCCGCAATCGATGAATTCCGGGACAACTTCATGGGTGAAGCCAAGCTGGTTGCAGACCTGATCCACACCAACATTGTGCAGACCTACCACCTTGGCGAAATGGATGGACAGTATTACATGACGATGGAGTTTATAAACGGGGTCAACCTGGCGCAGTTCATGCGACTCCAGAGAAACAGTGGACAATACCTGGCCATTGACCTTGCTGTCTTTATTGTTTCCCGCATCTGCAGGGGACTCTCCCATGCCCACCAGAAATGCGGTCGGGACGGGAGACTGCTGGGCATCGTGCACCGTGACGTAGGACCAAGAAACATCATGATTGCACGGGAGGGAGACGTCAAGTTGACAGACTTCGGGATAGCCAAAGCCCTCGACCTCATGTACAATGAGGAAGGCCACACAATAGTGGGCAAGGACGCCTACCTTTCCCCTGAACAGGCCCGACGAGAGGTCACCGACGCGCGGGCCGACCTCTTTGCCTGCGGAATTGTCCTCGCCGAGTTGCTCCTGCTGGGCAACATCTTCGAGGATGAAGATGGGGACGCGCAAGCCACGCGGGAAAACATTCGCAGCCTGGAGATTCCCGATTTCCGCGAGTATCGGGAAGACATCGACGAGAAACTGAACACCATCCTGCAACTCGCCTTGGCCAAGGATCGTGAGCAACGCTTTCAAACTGCCATTGAGATGCTGGAGGAACTGGAGAAATACATTTACAGTGACGGCTATGGACCCACCAACGAGAAGCTGGCCGCATACCTTGCGGAGTTGCTGCCCTGAAGCCTAGGCAAAAGCACAGGCCCCCCCAGGAAACCATTCATACAACATGGCCACGCAAGGACTCCACCAATCCCAGAAACAGGTCCAGACAATGGTGCTGGCGCCACAGTTGCGCCAATCCCTGAAAATCCTGCAGTCGGCAACCCTGGACCTGCGCAACGTGATCATGGAGGAACTGGAAACCAATCCGGCGCTGGAAGAGCTCCCAATGGAAAACATCAGCCTGGAGGAACGGCTCAACGGAGCCGACCCCCCCGACAAGGAACCCGAGGAACCAGGCAACCCCGCACCCGAAGGTGGCAGTGAAAGCTCGTCAACGGAACCCCAGGAGGAGATGGACAACGACGCGCAGGACCTCTCGACGGCAGAGGAAATACAATTGGCCGAGGACTTTGAGGTCTTCAACAAACTCGATGAGGACTGGCAGGAATACTACCGGCAGGAAGGGCAGTCCTCAGAATATTCCGACGAGGCAGAAAAACGCCGACGTTTCTTCTTTGACTCCCTGGTCTCGGAAACTTCCCTGCAGGAGCATCTAATGGAACAGGCGGAGTGCTCAGACTGCGATGAGGAGGAACTGGACGCCATTCGCTACATAATCGGCAGCCTGGATGACCGTGGATTTCTAACAAGCCAACTATCCGATATCGCACTTCTTTCGGGAACCCCCCTCGAGACCCTCCTGCAT
>CAJWSN010000127.1 GCA_913046175.1 uncultured Opitutia bacterium | reverse complement strand
TTCCAGAAGAATGGCTCATGGAAGGTTCGCACCGGGCTCTCAAATTATTACAATAGTCAGCCGGTTAGCGGGAAGGAGCAGCTCGACACAAAGTATTATACAAGGCTTGTTTTTAGTTGGGGAAAAAAGTGAATGCCTTGACTCCACATTTCAGGGGACGCCTCCTATTGTTGAAGGATTTCCTGGAACGAGGGATGATTCCGAAAGACATGTGGAGTATTGAGTCGACTGAGTAGTTTTCGTTCCGATGGGATGAGATTTGTCGGATCCAGGTTCCTGAGGAAATGACGACTGTCCTTGACCCTGTCGTTGGCGTCGAGGATTACTGCGGCAATTGTCTGGTTTGAAGGAGTCCTGAAGAGGTAATTGATCTGATTTTCCTCGATGATCTTCAGAGCCTTTTCAGGTTTCTCGTTTACGTAGTAAGCCAATCCAAGGATCAATAAATGCCGTGGGTCGTCCGGGTAGGTGGAAGCAAGCAACTCCATTGCTGACAGGCACTCTGGCAGATTTCTATTATATAGGATGTTAACATGGATCAGATTGGTCATGTGGTCAGGATTATCCAGGTAGTCGTTCAGATTCATCTTCTCGATCAACTCAAGTAGTTTACGCTCCATGTTCTGTTGGTAATAGCTTTTCAGTAGAAGAGCACGGGCAAGCTTCATAGAACTGGGATTCTTGAGGCAGCGCTCAAGATACTCGATAAGGTTGGGGGTATACTGAATGTTCTTATATTCATGTGCAAACATGGATAGTTCATCCTCATCTGCACGAGCGAAAGCCAGGTTGAAATTTGACTTGGCGTAAGCAGTGGAACCATCTTTTTGTAAAGCAATGGCATGAAGAAGTGTACGCTCGGACTTGGTGAAAATGGGGGTGCTGACATTGAGCAGTTCGAGGACTTGCTTAACCTTGCCAGAATCCATCATGACATGGAGGTAATCCGTGTAGAAGAATTTATCCTTCCGGGCCACCTCAAGCGGGATGTAGCGTGTCAACTTGTGCGGAAGATTAATCTCCAGGAGCCATTTGTGAAGAAGGTGCAAATCCTGAATGCTGATATTTGCCGGTTGATTAACCCCAAATTGGCTCTCAACAAAACGATCCAGTTCACTATGCGGATTGAGTCCCTCCTGAAATCCATAGGTGAAGGCAAATATCTGGTCATCACGCTTTGCCAGCGGATGATTTCGATATGCATAGAGGAAGCTGGATTTCTGCTGGAGTGTGATTGATCTGCCATTTTCAAGTTTAAGAATACGCTTGAGGGCCATCAAACCAGAATCATCTTCTCGTCGACATAGTTTGTAGAGAAATGACAAACCCTCTTGAAAGCTTGCCGAGTCACGCAGGCAGAGGTTCGTGTAAATGCGGTTAAGTTCGACATCCTCAATCTTCTTTTCCTTGACGAGGCT
The DNA here is from genome assembly GCA_913046175.1 of uncultured Opitutia bacterium. Taxonomy (GTDB): domain Bacteria; phylum Verrucomicrobiota; class Verrucomicrobiia; order Opitutales; family JABJCN01; genus JABJCN01. The sequence continues at coordinate 2,160 of CAJWSN010000127.1, read as the reverse complement.
CCTTGCGAGTTCAAGGGCTTCCTCTTGGTTGGACCGCCAATTACGAGAAATGAGCTGTAGGTGAAAGAAACTAACCCGCGAGTTATTTCCAATCAATGAGACGATTCTGGGAAAGTACTTTTCAGCAAGCAGGAAATCCTTGTTTTTGAGGGCGATATTAACCAATTGAATCACATCGTCCTGGGAGGATTTGGGACTATTAACAACCTGCTCCATGAGGGACAAGGTATTGTAGTGTTTGATTTTGTCTGCGCTGTTGGCGATGAGCAGGAGATTTTGGTAACTATCATTCCCATTGGAATAATCAGAGGATGCCAGGCCGCTCCAGAATGCATTGCTGTACTCACCCTGTTCCCAGAACTCCATACCCTGCTGATGAAGAGACCAGGATTTGTAGCTCTTCCAGCAATAAGGGACAGAAACCGATATGACCCCAGCGATGCAAAGAAATACAGTGAAAATGAACAACTGTATTACGGGCGCCCTTAGACGACGCTGAGTCCGGCGTTTTGGCGCACGAAAGAATCGCTTCAGGGCATGCCTGAACGACTTGGTGAACTGCCTGAGATTATAGAGATTCTCGCCCCAGCTCTTTCGCCAGCGCTTCTTTACGATTTGCCATCGTGTTACACGATTTCGCTTCTTCATAACAGAAGAGACCCATTTTGCCAGGGTCATCAATCCGGGCGGGTCTCATGCGGGATAAGTTCCTGAATATATATTGGGGAGGAAAAGGATACTTGTCTTACCTGGGGGGGGATTTGTGAAAGATACCGGTCTGTATTTGTGCGGTTTTTCGAGAGTGCCATCCTATCAGGACGCTCTCCTTTTGGGAAATCTGTTGGAGATCGCCAAAATAGTAACGACTGGCGGGTCTGTCATCGACCATGGTAAGTTCATCACCGGGTTGTACACCAGCCATGGCCGCGGCACTGGATGCAAACACATCCTGAACAAACAATCTTCCATTTTGTCGGATTACTTTCATTCCAAAAAACTCGAGGGTGTTTCCGTTCATTCCTCCCGTCTTGACCAACGTGGATTTCTCTATCGGCTTGAAGAACTGCCGTCTAGCCGTTTTTGCCGCTTCAAGTTGCCTCGGATTCGTCGGGGATGCCAAGGAAAGAGTGGGTGATCTTTGCCAACCCTTCTGGTTATTTAGTTTCATGCCGATCAGCAGTTTATCAAGGTTGCGGTCGGCTTGGTTGATATTTGGAAGCACCCTGATCTGCTGACGTCTGGGGGAACCTGTCTCGATGTTTATATGTGCACTCGGTTCGGACCGAACCTCATTCAATTGATAAAAGAACTGATCCTTGTAGAAATTGACATGTTTTCCATTGATGGAGAGAATTCGGTCTCCCGGTCGAATTCCCTGCTGATGATGCAAGGCCACCTGACTGGTGTAGACAACGTAGACGGACCCGTTTGTATAATAGAGCAACATTCCAAGGAAACGCGTCAAGTGGGGGGGGAGGTTATCAAGATGGGGTTCGGGTTGGTAATCGAGGCGAACTTGGCGGTTGGAATGAATTCTTTGGATTGCGGGTTGATCCTGGGGAAGGTCGGCAGGTAAAAACAAGGGTTTGGAATCCGCGCCCCCTTCCTGACTCTTTTTTCTCATATACTCGCTATAAAGTGCCCCCTCCAGAGGCACCAGCAAAGTCAAAGCCAACATAACAAGGAGGCTTAAACTACCGTATTTTGCATCTTCAATCCACATCACAGCTTAGACAAGGGGTTGTCCGGTTCCCTTATTGCTATAAACAACGCTTATAATGCGAAGCCTGTTCTCAAGTTCAAGACAAAATGGCTGGAAACTGTGGGTTTGAACAACTCTAGGATTTTGTGATGAATTCCGCCAGGTAAATAACCACCAGAAAGACCAGAAGAATCACGACCAGTCCTATTCCAATTCGCAGCTCTCCATGAGTGAACTTTGTCGGGGGGTTTGGCTTGTTGGCGGTTTCATGGTCAAATGGCTCAATTGGAATGGCTTTGCCTACACGTCGTCGTGGAACAAGTGGTTGCTTCTTTCGATTTGCCATGGGTGCTTCTCCTAGAATCAATTTCTGTGTAAATGAATCCAAATTGTCCAGGTTTGGAATGTCAAACCATAGCAAGCGTTTTCACCCAGTCACCCCAAGGTTTCAGGGCAAA
>CAJWSN010000126.1 GCA_913046175.1 uncultured Opitutia bacterium | reverse complement strand
ATCAGCTTATGCTTAGAGCTGGAATGATAAAACAATCATCAACAGGAATTTATTCCTGGTTTAATGACTATGAGCCTTTTGTTGATGACAATTTGAATGGAGTCTACAATTCGGGTGAGGAGTTTGTGGATATCAACGGCAACGGCAAACACGATTTGGACGTGGAGGGCTGGAAGGTTGATGAACCCAAGGGGTACTGGTTGCCAGATAAGATTTTTGTGGATTTGGAGCGTAGCGGCGCGGCGCGTTACAAAGCCAGTTCCACAAGCTTTCAAACAGCAAGGCAGTACAGCACTCCAGGGAAATATCTTCAATTTGCCATGAAGCATCGTACCCAGGTCGGTCCGGATCCGGTTGAGGCCCTGCAGGTTGGTCGTCTGCCTTTTTTTCTGAATCGCACGGGAATGGATGCAGGAGCAAATGCAGGCAATGTCCCTTCACCGAATCCCCCGGCCGGAACCGGGAACAATAAACAGGTCGATTCCTTCCTGGCACAAGAGGTCAGTTTTTCCAAGACCAACTCATCTTCCCCTTGGCTTTTTTTCCCTTTTGATAAGCAGGGACGCTACGTTAACATCGAAAGCAAATCAATACTTGGTGCGGCAGCTCCCCAGGATACCCAGCGTGACTTCTTGGTTCTGGCCCGTGGTCACCTTGACTATCGTTCCGCCCTCAAGGAACGATATAAGATAAAGGGCCAGGCTGGAAGCGATGGTCCAGTGCTGGCCGCCTTTATGATTCACCGTTCCGGCAGCATTTCCATTGTTCAGGATGACAACCAAATTCCAGGATCCTTTTAGACGCAGGCCAGATGGGTTTTCCCTGCTTGAGGTAATTCTCGCCGTGGGTTTGCTGGGGTTTGGTGTGGCAATTGTTCTGCGTTTGCTGACTGGTTCCATGGACACCCTGAAGGTTGCTCGTGCCGCCAAGCATTCATTGGACCTTGTTCCAATTCTCAATGCCAAGCTCTCACACCCCGGAATCGATGACCCTCCTGAAGTCGCCAGGACAGATGTCATTCCATTCCAGCGCAGGTTTTTTGATGCCATTTGCCGGGAAATTTTGGACAACGGGGCAGTTCAATTGCTGGTTTACCAGTTCCAGCAGAATGACGAGATCCAAGGTGGCTTGGAGAATGCCTTGGGTACCAACTTCGTCCATCTCCAACAATCCGGAGGTGGTGACTTGGAGCGGTTTTTTTCAGGAACCCTTGACCAGATCGCCGTGGACAAACCCCTTGAAGTTTATCGTTTGGTACTTTCCGCCTCCTCGGCTAATTCACTGGACAAGCTTGAATCGCGGAACCCTTCCGCAGACGAAGCCAACAGGGGTGAGGTTCAGGTGCCCGAATTCTTTAGGTACGATATTTTAACTGGTCAGTTAGGGAATAGTGCCGGTAATGAAAGTCTTTTTGTGTGTCGATTGAGGAAAAGCCTCGATCCTGGCGACTTGGTTTTCCTCGCAATTCAAGTCCATATCTTTCGACAACGCGGAACCGCTGGAAAGTCCGAGGGCAATCCGTCTCCGGCTTATTGGAACCAGGGTTTTCAGGTGGAGGATCTTGTCTTTTCCTATAACACCTCGTTACTGGCTTATTGATTTCCTGCTCTTATTTTCTGTGAAGCGCCCACGTAAAAGTCTTTTCCCCAATCAGGGGTTCACCCTTATCGAAATTTTAACTGCGGCCGTATTGTCTGCTGGGTTGCTTGCAGTCTTTATAACAATTGCGGTTAAGTTCGCAATCCTGTTTGAGAAACTCGGTGGCGGTGAGGTTCGTGTAGAGTCCATCTCCTCCCGAGCCTTAGACATGCTTGAGGAGGACCTCGGTGCCGCGTTCATTAAGCAGGACCAGTTCGAGTGGGTCAGCTATTGGGATAAGCCCGAGTTTGCTTCGCAGGCGTTGGGTAACATGGTCAACGGGGAGTTTGTTGGTGAGGCCCGGGCCGAGGATTTTCAACCCGACAAGTCAGGTGTCCTGATTTTCTATTCCCAGACCCGGAACCGGGAATCCGATGACTCAAGTTCTGGCGATATCCTTGCCATCGCCTATCGCCTCGCTTACCAGGATCCCATAGCACCTGAAGACAATGAAAGTCGTTTCAAGACTTTTAGTCTGTATCGTATTGCAAATCCGCCAAAGGAGACTTTTGAGTTCATGCTCAACCGTCGCAACCAGGCCAGCTTATGGATCAATGACAAGTCAGAAGGCGGCAGGAATCCCAATATTTCGCCCCCCTACGACATCAACTGTCTGCTGTCAGATTTTCTGGTCGTGCGCAACGTTGTTGATTTTCGTGTAAAGTTCTTTTGTTCCTGCCTCTCATCGCAAAATGGAGAGGAACGTTTCTTTTCCGTGCCAACAGTGGACAACCCAATTTTTCGGGTTGGTGGGGACTCCGCAACCAATGAACCTTCAAAGTATGTGGGCCAACTACCTGCTTTTGTCCCCCCGGAAATCAGATTTTATCCTACCACGGCAGAGATCAGCCTTACGATTCTTAGTGAAGAGGGCCTCAAGTTGATGCGTGCAGCACTGGATGGCAGGAGAGATGATATTCGTAACCTTAAGCAATTGGTTGAACAGCACGGGCGTACTTTTACGCGGACCGTGGTCATGAAAACCCAGATTTAAAGGGCGCTTGTAATGTCCCGGTTGCCAGGAAGGGAGACGGATCGTTCCTCCACGATTCGGGCGTGGATGGTCGGTGCTCGACCGAGGACCCTTGTGGCTGCCATTGTTCCTGTAGCCGTGGGCATCTCCCTTGCACTTGAGTCTGGCTTGTTCCATGCATTTCCCGCAGGTTTATGCCTGCTCTTTGCCATGCTGGTGCAAGTGGCCACAAATTTCGCAAATGATTATTTTGATGCCCGGAAAGGAGCTGACACCCCGGAACGGCTTGGGCCTGTCCGAGCGGTTGCTTCCGGGTTGATTGCTCCTTCAGCAATGTTGAGGGCCACGATCCTTGTCCTTTTCCTTGCCTTCCTGATAGGACTGGGCCTCTTGCCTCATGGGGGATGGCGTTTGCTGGTGGTTGGGGTTGCCAGCCTGGTTTTGGCGGTGGTCTACACCGGTGGCCCCTTTCCATTGGCTTACCTTGGTCTTGGAGATATTTTTGTGGTGTTTTTTTTCGGGCTGGTGGCAGTTGGGTTCACTTATTTTGTACAGGCGGGAGAATTTTCCCGTGATGCATGGGTTGCAGGTTTCGCCGTGGGGCTCATTGTGAACAACCTGCTCGTCGTCAACAACTACAGGGATGTGGCAGGAGACCGAAAGGTTGGCAAGAAGACCTTGGCCGTCCGTCTGGGCAGACCTTTCAGTATTTGGCAACTAAAGCTCCAGTCACTTGGCGCCTGCTTCTGCCTTGCCTGGATCAACGTTGTGCCCTCTTGGTATTGGATGCTTCCCATGTTGATCCTGGGGATTGAAAGCTTCCGGGTCTCACGATTGATGTCCCATGCCGTATCGCCTCAGGAATTCAACGTGTGCCTCGGGATCACTGCCCGCATGATACCATTGTATGGAATCCTGCTTTGTATTGGAATCTTGACATGAGGGCTTATCAAAGAGCCTGAATGCGCGAAATTAAGTCTCCCTTGGAGGAAAGCCCGACCAAGGCGTCCTTTTTCTCTCCATCTTTGTAGAAAAACAGCGTTGGGATTGATTGAA
>CAJWSN010000125.1 GCA_913046175.1 uncultured Opitutia bacterium | reverse complement strand
ATCCAAAAAATAACTGAATAAAATTATCTGAAGTTACAAGTGTTAACATTGCAAAGGTAAATAATGATAAGTAAGCCATGAATCTTGTTTTGTGTGGATCTTGTGACATGTATCCTATTGAGTAAATATGAACTAGTGCTGAAATTAAAGTAACAACTACAAGCATTAAAGATGATAGAGCATCAACTTTAATAGACCAATTTACATTTAAAGCCCCCGAATTAATCCAACAAGAAGTGCACTTCGAAGCTGTGAAAGCCGACCCTGTGAATGAGATCGCAGACTGATGATTGAATCCACCTCCTCCTTTTTGTAGACAATTTCGGCATCGGCTTGCAAAACAAGCACGGTGTTGAAATCCTTGAAGGAGAAAACTGGTTGAACCGGGCTGGAAAAAGTGTCGCCGAAAATCAGGATGGAGGAACAATCCGTGCCACTTGCAATCTTTTTGGCCTGGCCAAGTATCACGCTATTAAAACGGGTGGTACGAAAACGTGATTTGACGGGTTCACCGGCAAGAACCTTTTTCACGTTGTCGCGAAAACGAGACAGGACCTTTTCCCCTATCAACTTCTCGATGACCGGCTTGTTCTGGAAAATACGGGCAAGCGTGGCAAGCGTGTTCAGGTACTCCGGCGCTTCATGCGATACAAGCAGTAGAAATACCAAACGCAGCTCCTGATTATGTTGGCCATTATGGACAAGCCCTGTGGGACAGCGTCCCACAGCAAGGATGTAGTTCTTGCCAAGCTTGGTCCGTGCATGAGGCAAGGCGATGCCATGACCAAGGTAGGATGAGATGGCATCCTCCCTGGTCAGGAGGGTTTTTTTGAGTGCCCGCACCTTACGGGCAGCATCCTTTTCCAACGGGCAAACCCTAAGTAGCTCCTCAATCGCACCCGCAAAATCCTTGGACTTGAGGTCAACGATACGGTTCTTGGCTACAATCCTGTCCAGACGCATAAGTTGGTGGCTCCACTACTTGGCCTCCCTGTCAGTTCTCCCAGTTCAGGGCTCCCTTCTTCAACTCGTAGACCAAACCCAGAACCAGAACCCCCAGGAAAAAACCCATCGGCAATAGAATTGGCAGGCTCATACTGAGAAAATCCCGAAAAACCATGACCCATGGAATCATGAAAACCACCTCAATATCAAAAAGGATAAAAAGCATGGCCGTCACGTAGAACTTGACCGCAAACCTAGACTGCTCCTTGCCTGCTGGATCGAGGCCACACTCGTATGGCGAGTCCTTGAAGCGATTGCCTCGACTCCTCTGGCCAAACAAATGGCTGACAAAAAGAATTGCCAAAGCCATGCCCACAGCGAGCAGTACTTGGATGAGAATGGGGAGGTAGTTGTCGATGGATTCCATGTTTGGCTTCAGATTTATGCCACGCGGCAAAGATGTAAACAAGAACGAAATCTATGGCAGTTTCACCAATTTAACAGCATCACCAGTATACTCGCCAAGCCCAAGTGTTTGTCCGTACTTGAACAGGGGGCTATCCACGGGTATCTCCTGGAAACGTTTGGCCCTGCGATGTCGGTTGATTTTTTGTAAAATATGATAATCCAGCAGCACCGGGTTACTCGAAAGAAGAAGCCGTTTCTCGCTGAATGTGTAAAGGGAGTTAAAACGTGGGCCTCCAATAAACTGGCACTTCTCAAGCGAGACCAGGGTAAAGACCCAGGGTTCCCGAAGTTCAGGAATGGCTGAAATTTCCGTTGCGGCTACAGCTGACGAATTCTTTTCAGCGATAAACCTGAAACTGTTCTGCACATTCCAGATGCTGGCATTGGCCAGGCTACAGTTAACCCCAATGCCGGGGCAATCCATGACAACCGGCAGGTTAATCCAGAAATCGACTTTGGAAACCAAGGGGTAAGGCAACAGGCTCCTGCGATCATTCTCGCTGGACTCCCCAACGGGAAAGGAAGGGAGAGGGCTCTCGTAAAACCACTCTGGATGATAGTGCTTCCCCGAGTCCAGCGACAACACGGGGACTCCTTTGAAGTCACTCCTGCGCTGACTTAGCAATGGAAGGAAGCCCGCACGGCGAAGATTCCGTGTCGATTGATCCAAGATAAATAAATTCGATTTCTCGAACCCACGAGCCATCAATTCATCAACCACCCCATCGACAAGTGGCAGCGGGGTTGCCAATCCTGGTCCAGATGCGGTGTAAACCTTCAGACCTGCTTGATTGTGCTCACCAGGAACAAGCTTGCGACCAGTGACCCGCTCATATTCTGCAAACAATGACGAGACTCCTTTATGATAAGACCCACGCCTGAAGTCTTCCAAAGTCCAATCCCAGAGTATCCCGGTGGCGGAATTCCTGCCGCCCTCCTCCGCCCGAACAAGGGTTCCTGGCTGGAAAGCTGACCAAAAGATTAATAAAACAACAATACGCATAGCCGTCAGGTATTGACTTGACATTGCATACAGCAGGAAAACGCTGTCAACTAGGTGAGGAGAATTTTGATGTTTTCGAAATCCGGCTTGCATAAGGCAATTGCGGCTTTGGCTTTGTTGGCATTGTTGGCTTTGGTCGGGTGCTCTGGCAAAGGGGGGGTAAATCGCCAGGTTGTAGAGATTGGTAAATTCCTGAATAAAAATCCAGCACTGGCTATCGAAAAACTGGAAAAGCTAAAACGGGAACACCCGGAAACACCCCAAATTCTTCATTTACTTGCAGAGGCCAACCTGCTTCTCCCAAAAAAGAATCACCTCATCGCAGCAATCTATCTGGAAGAGGCCGCCCGACTTACACAAGGGAGGAATGGGGCATTCCTCAAGGCTGCCCTAGAATACGAAAAGGCCGAGGACACGTTATCTCAATTAAAAAACCTGGGGCTGCATCTCCAAACACACTCGGACGACCATGATGCCTGGCTGCAACTGGGACAGGTTCTATTACAATCCGAAATCAACTCCCACATGAAGCTGGCCCAACAAATTCTTTTCAAAAGCAATACCAAAAACATCCAGGAAACCCAGTCAGCCCAGGCCTTCCTGCTTAAAGAACTGCTCCAAGACTTGCAGGACACAAAAATCAGCAACAAGGCTTTCAATACTGGACTCGCAGGAAATGCGAAGCTCAAGCTGGTGGAGCAGGAACCTCAGCCAATAAAGCCCATCATCGCCGTGCAAACCGTGTCCGACACCGTACAAGTTTCCAGTTATGCCTCAGGGCTTGCAGGCAAGTTCGGAGGAGAAGGGCCCCCTGGAATTCCATCGCCAGTTCATGAAAATGTGGAACCCCGGTCTTCCACCGTTGAGATTTCATCCCCTGTGATCAAGAGACCCTCAGTCCTGGAGGAGCCTGCAGAGACACCCGGACAACCTGAAGAATTGGAGGACACCGTGGTTGAACAGGCTCCCCAGCCAGTCCCCTCCCCGCCAGCTTCCACAGAAATTGAGTCCACTTCGCCAAAGCATGCGCCTGACACTCATGAGGATCTCCTATCTAAAGGACACCAAGCAATACAGCAGGGGAACTTTGAACAGGCCGCAAAAATCTACTGGCAGGCAGCCGTGAAAAATGGTGAATCCCCAGAAGTCTGGTTCTGCCTGTCACGTGCATTCTATTTAAGCAAAAAGCTGAAAAAAGCGGAGATGATGGCTCTGGAAGCTACGCGTAGAAACCCCCGGAACCCCACCTATCTTGTTCAATTCCTACG
>CAJWSN010000124.1 GCA_913046175.1 uncultured Opitutia bacterium | reverse complement strand
GCCAGGTTTTTCTTGGCCCGAACCCGGAGAAGGTTCTTTTTTATGCGGAGCACTGGGTGCGAAAGGTTCGTGAAGAACTGGATGCCTCAGTGGAAATCCGCGGGCCCGTGCCAGCGCCGCTTGAGAAGGTCAAGGACGCCTATCGCTTTCAGGTTTGGTTCTTTTTCCCGAAAGGAAAAGCTGTTGCACACAAATTGTTTTCCCTTCGGAAGGAATTCTCAATGGAGAAGGATGTGCGGGATTTTATCGATATGGACCCTGTGAATCTCTCCTAACTCATGCCACAAAACCTCCAGATTCCTTAACGTCCAAGGGCTTTATCCATTCGATCGAGGGCTTTTACGAGCAGTTCACGGCGGCAACCCAGGTTCATTCGGAGGAAACCAGGCATTCCAAAGTCCCTGCCGTCTGAGAGGCCAACGCCGTTGTTTTCAAAGAAACGGCAGGGGTTCATCTCCAGACCGAGACCTCTCGCGTCAATCCAAAGCAGGTAGGTTGCCTCGATGGGGTGGGTCCAAAGTCCGGGCATGCGGGAAATGCGTTCATGGGCCAGGTCGGCATTTTCCTTTAGATAGACCAGGAGCTGGCGGTGCCATTCATCGGAATCTCTGTAGGCTGCCAGTGCAGCGGTGTAGCCAATGGCGGCAGGGTCCGGGACAATTCCAGCACGTTCCTTTTTGAAGGATACACGCAGCTCGGGGTTTGAAATGATAGCAAATGAACAACCAAACCCAGGCAGGTTGAAGGTTTTGCTGGGAGCCATCAGGGTTATGGTACGCTCGGCGATTTCAGGGGAAAGCATGGCAATCGGAATGTGTTCCTTCCCTGGTTCAAGTACGAGCTCACAATGGATTTCATCTGAACAGAGGATCAGATTATGCCGTTCACACAAATCAATCACCACCTCAAGTTCATCCCGGGAAAAAACGCGCCCCAATGGATTGTGGGGGTTACAAAAGAGGAATAGCTTTGTGCGTTGAGTGACGGCTTTCTCCAGGACATCCGGTTCCATCATCCAGCGGTTTTCCTCCTTGTTGAAGCTCATCTCAAAACGCGTTGTATTCCTTCCTGAATAACCCGGAGCAGTGAGGAAAGGGGGATATATGGGAACGGCCGTCAGGATATCGTCTGCAGGTTCGCCGACGCATCGACTTGCAATATTCAAGCCAGGCACCATTCCTGGCAGCCAGATGATCCAGTCCGGATCAACTTTCCACCCATATTTTGCATCAATTCGGCTACACAGAACTTCCAATAGTGCCGGGGGTGGCAGGCAGTAACCGAAAACGCCATGCTCCACATCTTTACGCAGGGCCTCAATAACCTGCGGTGGAGACTGAAAGTCCATGTCGGCCACCCACATCGGCAGTATGTCTAGTCCCTCGTACTTGCCCCACTTGAGTGTGTTTGCACCGGTACGGTCCACCGGATTGTCAAAGTCATAGGTTTCCATTGTATTCTGGGTCATCTTTTGCTGTGCGGCATTCCTCGCGCAAATCACGTTTTGTGGTATGAGGATGGACAACGCAGCAAAGCTGACGTTCAATATCAGGCGTTCAAGTCCTTTTCCCGGGATTCCCCGTGTTTGACCTGGCTCTAGCTCTTTTTGGCTTTTGAGGCGGGTCTTTTGCGCCTCGCAGTCTTTGGCCTTTTCAGGGTGGGCTTTTCGTCGTTCGCCTTCTGCTCCATGCGCTTGTAGTTCTCCGAGGTGAAGACTTGCGAGTGCAGGTTGGTAATCCATTCCTTGCCTTCCTGTGTGACTTCCAGGTAGCGAAGCGCAGGCTGGATATAAGGGGTCACTTCATCCCAGAAGAACTTTGCAAAACTGGTCCGCATCTCACCCGGGCTGTTGTAACCAAATATTTCGTTCATTCCGAGCTCCTCAAACTCAAAGTAAAGCCTGGGGATTTTCAGCAGGTAATTCGGGTCTCCAAGTTGACCAATAAAGTCGGCAGCCCTCACAAGCCCGTGCAGTCCCTCCTTATCCTTAAGCGCCATGCCTTTGGGGATGGGAAATCGTGTCATCTCTATATAGGAGCAGACGACCTTGGAATCCAGCATTGGGTTCTTGCCAAAACGTTCCTTGATGAAAAGCTGGGCTCGGGCGACATGGTAGGGTGCGAGCAGGGCACAGGTGCCGTTCTCATCAATGTCCACAATATTGCCAAATCCGTCGTCATATTTCCCCGTGCGATCCTTTAGGCAGACGCCTTTCACATAACCGATGTCGTGGCACAAGAGGGCGACAACAAAATTCAGCCAATCCTGCGGGTTGATGCCCCCTCGATTAAGTTGGCGCCCCTTGAGAATCTCTTGTCCGGCAAGGGTGACGAGGATGGAATGGTCAATGTCGTGGTAAAGAGCATCTGAATTGGCAAGATTTTCCAGGGCCAGGTTGCCTGCCCATGCAAGAATTTCGCCAATATCGGAATTCAAGGAACCAAACGAAAGGGTGTAGGCCCTGCCTAATTCCTTCACGAATGGACGAATCTTCAACTTATGCAGGTTCAGCATCTGATGGATGAATTAATCGGTAAGGCCAGTGAGCAATCGATTTTAAAACCCAACTTATCACGCATTGATAACAAGTTAGAGTTGCTTCTCAATGCTTTCCCTAACTTTATTGGATAGGATGTTGTTTTGTCAAGGGAAAGGCACCTTGTTTAAGTGTGTTCATCTGGGGAGCTTAAAGCGGTCGGGCAGCATTAAATCATTGGGCAGGTTCAACAGGTAAATCGTGATGCCAATCCCTGCAAATAGGATGCATAACAGGATTCCCAGTGTCAGTTTGGTTCTCCAATCCATCTTTTCACTGACTGGCTGGAAAATTTCCTGACTCACAGATTCGTGATCCGCCTGCGGATTGGTGTCAGGAGGGTACAGGTTATTCTCTCCTGCTTCGACTTTTGACAGAATTTCTGCGAACTCGATATCTTCCTGCTCCTCCATAAAATAATCCCAGCACTCCTACATTTTATGAATTTTAAGCAAAACGGCAGGGGATTCTTTTGGCAATCCTGTGGTTGAGGATGTGAACAAGTGGATTTTTTTTTGTTTTTAACAGGATGCAATTGAATCGGGTTCAATGTTTAACAGCGTTAAACGCCTGTCCCTTGAAAAGTGAAAAAATGTGGATATCTCTACATTGCAAAGTACAGGGGATTTTTGACGATTCTCTCATTATTCTACTTAACCGAGTAGATAAACTGGAATAACTCCATCATTCGTTAATTGTCACAAATAAATGTCTAACACCGGCAAGGAGTTCCACTTCATGGAAACCATGCTTGATAGAATTAAAATCATTGGGAATGCCCAAGCGAACCAGGAACCGGAACGTTTTTGCAACGCTCTTCGCGATACGCAAAGTGAGTTGGAATTTAAAGTTCGCATTGGCAGGTCAGCCGTATGGGACAATTGTCTCCGCCTTGAAGAATTGCTCGGCAGTGCCATTGCTTGATTTCCCACTCAATGATTTCTCCTTCATGCAACCTCCCCGAAGTAGAATCAAAACCCATTCCATAGACTCAAGTTTTCAAGGGTGAGGCATCTGTTCCCGATGTCTTGAATCTTCGATTTTCTTGGTTGTGTCTGGTTCGAGTTAACCAAAGCCAATCCATCATGGAAATTGGTGGGTCGACTGGGACTTGAACCCAGAACCAATGGCTTAAAAGGCCACTGCTCTACCGATTGAGCTATCGACC
>CAJWSN010000123.1 GCA_913046175.1 uncultured Opitutia bacterium | reverse complement strand
AGGTTGAAGGCCTCGACGTCAAATTCCTGCACAGTGGTTCCTGAGTGATCCTCCATCCTGCCGGTCTGGAAGTTGATCATCCCGTGATAGAAGAGGGGAACGGAAAGCTTCCCTTCCATGCGCGCGCCGAACGTGAAAACCTCCAGGTCCGGGCTGCCTGTAAGCGGGATGCTGTCCTGGCCGTTGGGTATTGCGGTGTACCATGCATACAGTTCCTGCACGGTTTTTTGGGGTGTGGTTTTTTCCAGGTTGATGCCAGCGAGTTCGTTTCCGGATTCCTCCGCCTGGCGCCCATAGATGAAATCCACGTCCCATGTTGGTCCATCGCGGTAAAGCTTGATCGCATCGAAGCTGTTGCCCTCCATGTCCCAGTCGTTCGCGCCAATGAGGACTTCACGGTTGTAAAGGAGTTCCTGCCTGCCGATTCTCAAGGCCAGATCCTCCATGTCCTGCAGTGGAATGTCCAGGTATGCCTGGTGGACTCTCAGGACATCCTCTTTAGGGGGGCGCTTGAATTTCTCGTGATCTGCAAAGAGTCGACCCACCCGCAATTGAAAGAGGGAGTTGCCTCCTTCCATGAAAAGGTCTGCACGAACTTCATGCTCCAACTCCTCAGCTGATATTTCCTTCCGGTTTTTTTCATAGAGGTCAAAGTTCTCAAAGTAGATGGCCCGATGGCGAAGAAGGGTCGACAGTTCAAAACTGGCCGTGCCTGGTGAAGCCGGAAGAAAAAATACCCAGAACCACAGGTGTGGCTTTTGCATCAACATGGATTTGAGGATGTGCTTCAAGGGATGGTGTTTCTTGATCTTGGCTAAAGGCTTAATTGTTAAAACGAAAAAGAGCCACGTCCCCATCCTTAAAAAGGTAGTCCTTGCCTTCAAGCCGATATTTGCCGGCTTCCCGGGCACCCTGAAGGGTTCCCGCTGCGATCAGGTCGGGGTAGCTGACCACTTCCGCCTTGATAAAGCCCTTCTCAAAATCCGTGTGGATAATGCCTGCGCATTCCGGGGCCTTCATCCCCTTTTGAAAGGTCCATGCCCGGACTTCCTTCTCGCCCGCCGTGAAGTAGGACTCCAGGTCAAGCAGTTTGTATGCGGCCTGTATCAGGAGGGACCCTCCGGAGTCTTCAACCCCCAGTTCCCGGAGGAACTCCAGCGCATCCTCATTTGAAAGGTCGATGAGATCCTCTTCCAGTTTTGCCGAAATGATACAACTGCCGGAAGCCCCAAGGTTGGAAATAAGTTCACGAACTCGCTGCACGTGGTGATTATTGTCTCCAGACTGGAGATCCTCCTCCTTGACATTGCATGCGTAAAGGACCGGCTTGGAGGTGAGAAGATTGAACTGCTTTAAGCGCGTGCGGTCCTGCAGGTCAAGATCCAGGCTGATTGCAGGCTTGTTCTCGTTTAGGACGGGCAGGATTCTTTTCATTAACATGAGATTTGTCTCGGCCTCCTTGTCCTGCGACCCTTTTGTCTTCTTCTGGAGTTTCTCGAGTTGACCCTCGATTGACTGCAGGTCGGCGAGTACGAGTTCAGTGTTGATGATCTCCATGTCACGTACCGGATCGACAGAACCCATGTTGTGAATGACGTCATCGTCATCGAAGCAGCGAACAACCTGAATAATGGCGTCAACCTCCCGTATATTCGCAAGGAACTGATTTCCCAGGCCCTCTCCCTTGCTGGCACCCTCCACGAGCCCTGCAATGTCAACAAACTCAATGGCTGCGGGGATGATCTGTGAGGTTTTTGCAATCTTCGCCAATGGTTCCAGTCGTTCATCTGGAACCTGCACCACACCGATGTTAGGGTCTATTGTGCAGAATGGATAATTGGCTGCTTCTGCCTTGCGCGTACGCGTCATGGCATTGAAGAGCGTGCTTTTTCCCACGTTGGGTAGCCCGACGATTCCTGTCTTTAACATTGTATGGGGGGTGCGTATGGAAAAACAGCAGTCCGTCGAGAAAGAAACAATTCCATCTGGAAACAATTTCGTGATTGCCAACGTGTCAATTGCAACCTCCCAAGTGAAGCTTGCCCCGTTATGGACTACTGGAAGTGTATGAAATAAATTACACTGAAGGTTTGACAGGGGGATTCACCACGCTATCAAGGCTTGTTCTTTTTTTACGAACTACGCCTTTTGGATAATGTCAGTTAAAATCCGTTTACAAAGAGGAGGTGCCGCACATGCTCCTCATTATAGAATCGTGGTTGCTGAGTCCCGCTTCAAGCGGGACGGACGCTTCCTTGAGGTCATCGGCACCTACAACCCAATTGCGAAGAGGCGTGCGGACAAGTGCCAGTTGAAACTGGATCGAGCAGATCATTGGCTTGGACTTGGGGCTCAACCGAGCGGAACCGTCAAGACCTTGATCAACCGGGTTCGTCGAGGATTCTTTGAAATACCCGAGCCTGAGGAACCGGAACCAGTGAAGCCTGCCCCTGCCCCCGTGGTTGATCCTCAGCCCGAGCCGGCGGCGGAAGAAACCCAGGAATCCCCTGCGCCGGAGGAATCTTCGGAGGAACCAGAAGCCGAAGCGGAGGAACCGGCTGCGGAAGAAGCTGAAGAACCTTCGGCAGAAGAGGAAACCCCTGAGGCGGAGGAATCTTCGGAGGAACCAGAAGCCGAAGCGGAGGAGCAATCTTCAGACGAGGATGATTCCGGGGACAAGGAGGGTTAATTCTGCTGCTTTTTTTATTTTTCCATTTTTCAATCCACTATGAACGTTGAACGAATCTTGAGTCATGGAACACAAGCTGAAATTCGATGTTTTGACCCTTTTCCCGGGTCTTCTTCGTGGAGTTGTTGAGGAAAGTATAATTGGTCGTGCGATTCGTAACAGCCTCATCGAGGTTGGAGTCCACAATCTACGCGACTGGGCAACCGGCCCGCACAACATGGCAGATGATCGCCCGTTTGGTGGTGGTGCAGGCATGGTGCTGAAGCCCGAGCCTCTCTTTGAGGCGATTGACGGTCTTTCATCGAAGGAAACGACCGTGGTCTATTTAAGTCCTGACGGTGAAAAGCTCACCACCCCCCTGGCCCGGGAACTCGGCAGCGAAGAACACCTCCTCCTTGTAAGTGGACACTATGAGGGCATTGACCAGCGGGTCAGGGACTTCAAGGTGGATCGTGAAATCAGCATTGGTGATTATATCCTGACCAACGGCACCCTTGCCGCCGCTGTATTGATTGATGTCGTGAGTCGTTTTGTTCCCGGTGTGCTTGGAGATGGGCTGTCCCTGGAACAGGATGCCTTTGCTGATGAACTGCTCAGCTTTCCCCAATACACACGGCCAGCGGAATATCAAGGTGAGCGGGTGCCGGACGTCCTGCTTTCCGGTGACCACAAGAGCATTTCTGAATGGCGGGAAACTCAACGCATCAACAAGACAAGCCGTCGTCGCCCTGAACTTTTGGCAGGTGGTTAACTTTTTAACACACAAGAATCATGAATACACAGGAAATTATCAATGAGGTGACCGAGGGCGACTTGAAGCCCGGTCGCGACAATTTCAAGGTTGGGGATGCTGTCCGTGTTCACACCCGGGTTATCGAGGGGAGCAAGGAGCGAATCCAAGTCTTTCACGGGATTGTGATCAGTCGCAAGGGTTCCGGAATCCATGAGAGCTTTACCGTGCGTCGGATTGCGTCTGGAATCGGTGTGGAACGTGTGTTTCCCGTCCATTCGCACAGGATTGACAAGGTTGAG
>CAJWSN010000122.1 GCA_913046175.1 uncultured Opitutia bacterium | reverse complement strand
CGAGGATTAATTTTATTGATTTTTTGAATGACCGGCACCTTGGAAAGCCGGTTTTCAAAATCGTTCCAGACCCGTGTTAATTGACGAACCAGGGACTGTTCCACGGGGGTGCCGCTGGTTTTAATGTCCGGCGCTTCAATGGTGTCGGCAGCTGTTTCAATGGGCTTCCGTTGATTTTGGGCCACAGGTTCACCGACAACCTTCAACGTCACGTACCCGTACAGGAATCGACCGCTCTCAGGCACGATGCACAACAGGTTTTGGCCCGGCTCAAGGTTCCCGCTGTTGAACAACTCCTCGAGCATGACATAAAACGAGGCGCTTCCCATGTTCCCCCGGGTATAAAGGTTTGAAAAAATGCGCTCCGGGGGAATCTGGATGCCGCCACGGGAGAATAATTCAACGGCTTGTTCCTTGAACATGTGTGACGAGTAATGGGATACCCACCAGTCGATGTTGTCGGCTGACAGTTTGCCCTCGTCAATCAATTCAAAAATTCCGTTTACGCACATCCGAACGACATCCTCCAGCATCCCCACGTTTTGATGCAGGTTGATCGCGCCGGCACCCGATGCGGACTCGTAATCAGGATAGTCGAGCCAGCTGACAATATTCTCCCTGGTGACTTCATCCTTCTTTCCCACGAACATGCACGGGGCAAATTGATTGGCGTAGGATTTGATGTGCACCTTGTCGACCTGGAGTGACAGGCCCTTGCTGTTCGGTGTGTCCGAAAGGACCATCGCGCCCGCACCGTCAGAAAGCATCCAACGCAGGAATTCCGTCTCGAAGGGCAGTTTCTTTTCTGCGCTGTAACCCTGCTTCTCGAAGCGGTCTGACTTCAGCAGGCGACTGGCTGATTCACTGGCTACGGTAACGGCATTTTTTACACTGCCGGACTGGATCAATGCCGAGCCGTGCCGAAGGGCCAGCACGCTGCTGGCACAGATGCCGTGGAGTGATGCGATCTCGCAGGTCGGGGATTCCAGTTCGCCGTGCACCATGCTGGCAAACCCGGGAAGGGGGGTGTCGCCCTGGGAGGTTGCCGCAACGAGTAATTCAATGTCGTCCAGGCCAATGGAGCCGCCATTCAACGCGTCCCTCACTGCGTTCGCTGCCATCCGGGTATTGGAAATCGTGGTTTTTTGCTCCTTGTCGATGGCGTAATGCCGCTGCCGTATGCCGTTTTGGCTCAACACACGCTTTTTCGCCCGTGAGGGGACTCCCCCGATTTTACCCAGGTAATCCTCCATCTCATCGTTGGAGACCGGTTCGCCGGGAAGGTGTTTCCCGATTGCGTTAATATAACATTTGTTCATGACCGATTATTAAAGGTTCTTTTCCGTTAACATCCATTCAAGCAGTATCAATGCCAAACCCTTTTGGTGGGAATATTGAGGGAACCTGGGACGATGACTAAGGCTTCATCAAGTCCGGGATTGCAACGAATGCCAGGCCGAATACAAAATATGTATGGCTGTATTGTTGGCTGGGTGTCTGCAGGACTTTGAGGAAGGATCTTGAGGCAGTTGGCATACCCTGATGACATGAGCCACAAGCTCATCGACTTTACGGCAGGTTAGAATTTCTTCTCGGAGATCTTTTTGCCGTTTTCGTAGATGTGTTCACTGAACTTCGATCCATCCTCCTTGTAATAAATCTCCTTGCCTGTGAAAGGTTCAGGCCCGCCTTTGGCATATCAAGCGCCTTCGCGTTTTTCCAGTTCGTCTGTTGATACTTCCCGATTTGGAACCTTGGTCGGGGCTTCTTCTTGCGCTTCTTTGGAGGTCTCCGTGACTTTGCTTGGCGTCTCCACCTCGGGAGCACAACAATCGGCGCAAGCCTCAGAAGAAGGCCCGTCTCCAGCCTCCTTCTTTCCACACCCCACCAACAGCGTGGCTACCCCCACCATCAAAATGCTTAAGTATTTCATTCCCCGAAGAAACCAGCATCCAGGTGGGCGGTCAAGGAAATGGGTCTAAACGCACCGCCCGCCGCGAGGTGGCATCAAGGTCAGGTGCCGAAGAAGAAAAAAGGCTATCAGCTCATTTTTCAATGAAGGACGCCAGCGCTTCGGGTTCGGGGCTGCCAAGCCAGAACACCTCGTCATCCTTGTTGATGATCTGCAAGGCCCTGCCTTTACCGCAAAGCCATACCTGTTTCCGGTTACCCAGGGGAACATCGATTGCCTTGACACTTTTGATCTCCGCGAGGGGAATATTTTTTTTCAGGATGCCGATTCCAAGCCGGGCCTCCAGGTTCTCCCCGGTTACCGAGATCGTCAACGGGTTCCAGAAACACTCCATCAGGATAGGCCACGGCAACAGAAAGGCGATCTGCAACCAGAGCTCCAAGGTAGCGAACCAGCAGGACAGCCCCACCATGAACAGCGCGCAGAAGGACATCCACAATGACCTGTCAGTTCTTCGGTAGACGACATCGGAAGAATCCATAGGTTTTCCGTTAAAGTTCGCACAGGCCTGTCATCAACGTTTTCACGGGTTGAACCTTACCGCCCGCCGCGAGGTGGCATCAAGGTGGTGTGTGGGAGCCGGGGCGGATGAGCGGTCTTGCGGGGCTTACTTCGGGTTGCCCTCTTCGTCCCAACTCTTTTGAGAAATCTCCCTGCCTATTTCCAATTTTGATCCAGCTCGATTTCCACTCCGCCAATCAACATCAGGCCAAGGTTTGCAACAAGGGCGTTGATCGCTCCGAAGACCCAGCCAATTATGGGAGTGAGAATGAACTGGATCAAACCAGCGTTCCCCCCCCAGGTAAAACCCAAACCAATAATATTGAGCAGGAAAGTTATAATGCCAAGGCACAATAAAATTATTGCGGACAGATTCGCCAGATGAATTACATTAACTGATTTTATTTTGCACATGGTTTTCTACAGGTTTGGGTCTTAATATTTTAATGCGTTGTTCCGGGTGCTTTGGGTGAAATTCCACTCTATGGGGCCGTGCACGCCAATGGGGATGGGTAATTCACAATTCATCCGCAATCCTGTCAAAAGTATTTACCATACTGGCTAAATCCTTACTGGAGGGAAGGTGGAGGTTATGTTATACTGATATCATGAAGGCCCTGTTTCCGATTCTTGTCCTGCCGCGCGGAGACAGCAACTGTTTATTCATTTGGGGATGAGATCACTCCTAAGCAGGCCAATTTTGGTCGGAATGTTGGAAAGACGACAGAGGTCGGCACTTCCCCGGTCAATGCGTGGGGTTTCCATGATATGCACGGGAATGTATGGGAGTGGTGTTCGGATTCGATGAGGGGCTACCCGAGTGGGTCAGTAAGTGATCCTGCAGGTCCATCGGTTGGCACGCTGCGGGTCTTCCGAGGCGGGGGCTGGGACTTCAGCGTCAGGCTCATGCGATCGGCGTCCCGGAACGGGTACGCGCCGGTCAACCGGAGCGGCGACCTGGGCTTCCGTCTTAGTCTCCAGACAGCAAAGACGGAGTGACCCGCAGGGGAATCAGATCACTTTGATTTCGGCGCCCCGTTCTTCCACAGGACGATTTTGTCGATGTCGTTCGTGGATGCGGGCCCCTTGGTGCTGCGCCCGCGCTGGATGTCCTCCCTGAGCAG
Source organism: uncultured Opitutia bacterium (assembly GCA_913046175.1). Classification (GTDB taxonomy): domain Bacteria; phylum Verrucomicrobiota; class Verrucomicrobiia; order Opitutales; family JABJCN01; genus JABJCN01. The sequence goes on along the minus strand of CAJWSN010000122.1, from coordinate 221 downwards.
GGAGAGCAATTTCTTGGCGATCCCGGGCTTCTTGAGGTAAAGGTTTTTTCTTTCCCCGACGTCGGCCTCCATGTTGTAGAGCTGGGCGGGGGGTGATCCCGCCTTCGCTTTTTTCTCGCTGGGTGAAGACCATCCGCCCGACGCCTTGGCCAGGAGCAGTTTCCAGGGGCCCTGACGATAGGCGAAGTGGCCGCTGATGGAGTGATGGATCACCCCGTTGC
>CAJWSN010000121.1 GCA_913046175.1 uncultured Opitutia bacterium | reverse complement strand
AGCGCTGGAAAACGATGAGAATCGCAATCTTTTATTTAAGATTTGCCAGCGACTTCTACAAACATGCTTAAATAGAAAAATTCCGGTGGTGCCCAAACCTCTTGCTCATCTTTTATCCCTTTGTGAACCAGTAAGGAACTTTAGAATCCGCCAAGGGATGGAGGATTTCTATCAACCAGCCACCAAGCACCTGCCCAATGGACTGACCCCAATCCCAAATATCATTCACGGACACAATCTTTTTGGTAATTTCTTTGACCTTCGTGAACTCCCCAGAATCTCAAAATCACTCCCGATAATCATTACTCTTCATGACATGTGGATGTTCACAGGCCACTGTTCCTATTCGAAAAACTGTGATAAATGGAGAACAGGATGTGGCCACTGCCCAGACTTAACACTTCCACCAGCCATTTTGAAGGATGCAACAGCTAAAAACCATTCCAGAAAACACCATATTTACCAAAGTTCAAAATTGCATATTGCAACACCAAGCCAATGGCTGCTGGATTTATCCAAACAGTCAATTCTGGCTGATGGCATGATTGAAGGGCGTGTGATCAACAATGGGGTTGACCAGAATGTTTTCAAACCAGGGAACAAAGCCAAAAGTCGTTCAGAACTGAACATCCCCCAAGATACAACCGCACTCCTTTACGCAGCCTCGGGTGCACAATCCAACCCCTACAAAGACTATACGACCCTACGAGAAGCTTTTCCAAGAATTGTATCCGCCAACCCAAAACGCAAAATGCTTTTTCTATGTGTAGGTGAACGCCATCCTCAACCAGACACCTCTGGATTACCAATTCGCAACCTGCCTTGGGTCAGCAGTCGAAGAAAACTTGCAAAATTCTATCAGGCAGCCGACCTGTTTCTGCACGCAGCCCATGAGGAAAACTTTCCGACAACAATTATAGAGGCACTGTCATGTGGACTGCCCTGTATAGCAACAGCAGTTGGCGGTATTCCGGAACAGATTGAGGAGGGGCGAAACGGCTTTCTGGTCAAACCGCGCGATTCAAAAGCCATGGCCCACCAAATTCAGGAAATCCTAGACAAGCCGGAAAGGCTCCCTGAAATGGCTGAATTCGCACATCGTGAATCCAAAGGCTACTATTCTCTGGAACGCATGGGACAAGACTACCTCGCTTGGTTTGAGGAGTTATTGGACGCTGCGTGAAGGGAAGCCAATAGATTCAAGCAATGAAAACCTGCCTCCTTCTTTGGTTCAGCTGGCAATTCGACCGTAACATCCCCCGACTTGATGACCTTTACAGGGATCGTTTCCCCTGCCGTTATTACCTCATGCCTTTCTACCAGGGTGATCATCCACACACGATTCCTGTGCATGAAAGCAGCCTTCATTTCCAAAACTACTTCGCCCAAGCGAACAAAGTAATCCCACAAGATGCTGACCACTATGTGATTTGCGGTGATGACATGATTTTGCATCCAGACATCGACCACCAAAACATCATTGATTTTATTGGTTGCCAAGACAAGGGGTACGTCAAGTACATCAACGCCGTCACAGAGCACTCTTTTGCCTGGCATCGCTTTAGCGAAGTCCTTCACTTCCTCGACAAATATCGCGCCATCCCATTTTACGACATGATGCCATCCCGCGAGGAATTGATTGAAATTTACAAACGCCATGGAATCGAAATTCGAAACATTGGCCTGCATAACTTCAGGGGCGTCCATGAAAAAAAAGTTTCGCTGGAACGCATCATGGCAGGCCTCAAGTTTATATTTTCAAGGGAAAGAAAACGTTTCCCAGAATGGCCACTGCTGGAAGGTTACTGTGATTTCCTTGTTGTCCCCCGAAAATACTGGGAAAAGTTCGTATATTACTGTGGCATCCTTGGCGCCATGAATGTATGGCACGATTGCGGGGTCGTCACTTCCCTGATTCTGGCATGCGACGAAGTTATGCAGGAGAAGGATTCCCAGGCATTTGGTCTCGAATTGTGGAACAAGGAGGTGGACGATTTGTATGAACAACACAAAGGCAATCTCGATACCCTTCTTTCCGGTTACAAGCCCAACCAGATCTACACACACCCGGTAAAGCTAAGTCGCTGGGAGTAGGCACGGACTCAACACCAACCCCAACAATGAAAGCACTCATCACAGGATCAACGGGAATGATCGGGCGTCATTTTGTAAGCGCGTGTGAAAAAAAAGGCTGGGAGACCTTTGGCTTGTCTCGTTCCACCTCTCACAGTCGCCAAAGCCCAATCCTCAACCATCGCCACCACGAATGCGACATACTCGACCGGGGAAGCCTGAGAGACCTGCTTAAGAACCTGCAACCGAACATCATTATCCACATGGCAGCCCAAGCCTTTAACGGCATCTCCTGGGGCAGCGAGGACTACACCCACCAGGCAAACTTCACAGGCACCCTTAACCTTCTGAATGCCACTCGAGAGGAATGCCCGGAAGCCAAGGTTCTGCTGGCATGCAGCAGCGCCGAGTACGGAGACGTCCTGCCTGAAGACTGCCCACTCCAGGAAAACCGTCTCCTGCGACCCATCACCCCCTACGGAGTCAGCAAGGCCGCCTGTGAAACACTTGGCTACCAGTATTTCTCCAACTATGGCATGCAGATTTACCTGCCGCGCCTCTTCATCCACGTTGGAACCGGACACCCACCCGCCACTGCCATCCAAAACTTCGCACGACAAATTGCCCTTGTTAAAAAAGAAAAGCTTGAGCCAGTCATGCAGGTGGGACGACTGGATACAGCAAGGGATTTCATCGACGTCCGCGACGGCGTCACAGGAATGCTCATGCTTCTGGAAAAAGGCCAGGCCGGACAACCGATCAACATTTGTAATCAGGAAGCACATACCATCCAGAAAGTCCTCGACATCCTGCTTGAGGAATCGGGTGTTGAATTGACGGTTAAGCAGGACCCACGTCTCCTTCGGCCATCTGATGAACCACTTCTCCTCGGAGACAACTCTCGGTTGCGCAATTTGGGATGGAAACGCCAATACAGCTTCCGCGAAACACTCCGCGGGGTTTACAAAGACTGGATGGAACGAACTTCGGACTGATCCAGTTGCTTTTGAACCATGCGTCATATCGTCATCACTTCAATCTATCCTCCAGGCAAGGCAGTAGAAGGCTTTGCCTCAATGGATGATGTTCACGTTGTTGTGGCAGGAGACCGCAAAAGCCCAAAGGCCTGGGAGTACCCCAACTGCACCTTCCTGTCTGCAGAGGAGCAGCAAAAGATCCCGTTCCGCATGGTGGAAAAACTCCCATGGAACCACTACTGCCGAAAAATGCTGGGGTATCTTCATGCAATTCGCAGCGGAGCCGAACAAATTGTGGACACTGACGACGACAATGTCCCCTACCCCGTCTATTCCTTCCCGCAAACATCCGGCATGTTCGAGACCACGGCTCAAAATCTCGGGTTTCAAAACGTTTATCATCGCTACACCCAAGAACCAGTATGGCCACGTGGGCTTCCTCTTAATCTCATAAACTCAACCAGTGATGCCTTTGAGCCAAAAAACCTTACAAAGGAAGACACCGAGGTTGGGGTCTGGCAGGGTTTGGCTGATCTCGACCCCGACGTGGACGCAATATACCGATTGACATCCAATAAAACGATTCATTTCGAGAAATCACCCCCTGTGGTTCTTGCCAAAGGTACATGGTGCCCCTTCAATTCACAGAATACGCTCTTCACACGACCAGAGTTGTTTCCTCTCCTGTACCTGCCTGCATTTGTAACCTTTCGCTTTACAGACATACTGCGCGGGTACGTAGCCCAACCCATCCTCCAAGCATCGGAATA
>CAJWSN010000120.1 GCA_913046175.1 uncultured Opitutia bacterium | reverse complement strand
TGGGTTTTGGGTCTGTATTCTTGTTTGATAATTTTGGCATCCAATCCCTCAATCCTTGTCCGCATCCTTCACAAGCCTTGCGGTGCAAATAATCAAGGTTCGGCGTCCATCAGAGGAAAAACCTCCGATCATGGCCGGAACGGCATCCGGCAGGATCACATTGGTCTGGACTTGCTTGGAATTAAAGACTGGAAGAGTCGCATCAGGAACATTTGGAACCTCGATATGCTTCATGAGTTTCGTAAAAGTGGTTTTGATGGAAAGCCCGATTCCTCTCTTTTTTAATGTCGGTGCAACCTGAACCTTGATTCCGACAAAACGTTTCTGGAAATCCGTGGGCTCACCGTCCTCTTGGAAATCCCCGGGGAAAACATGTTCCTCACCAACCTGGATAACAGCCTCCTGGTTGACCAGGACAGTGATCCTCGGGGCGGATAATATGTCTGCTCCAGGAAAACTTTGAACTTTCCCCCAGAAGTCGGGAGTGACTTCACTCAGCTTCAATCCTTCAAATTCACGTCGTAGCTTCCCAGCCTCCAGCTCCGCCTTCACCACATCGTAATCCGAATCATCGATTTCGACATACTTAAGCTCCACATTCACCTGCTGCACATCTTTCGGGAACAGGGTGCAGGCAGCCAGAAAGAAACCCAGTGAAATAAACGATAGCCGCATGAATTGAATGTATTTCATGCAACGCACAGGGGTCAAGACCGTTCCAAGGGGAGATCCCCGGTCACCGGAACATTGGTCCCCCCCTCATTATAGACCCCAACACGACTTTTCTCTGGACAATCCCGCCCGGACAAGGACAACCTGAGTCATGAAAAGAGTCCTCCCCCTTTCACTCACGGCGCTTCTGGCATGTCACTTCTCAGTTGCCGCTGAAAACTGGCCTGATTATCGTGGTCCCACTCACAATGGACACACAAGCACCTCGAGCCTTCCCCTGGAGTGGAGTGAGAAAAAAAATGTGACATGGAAGACCGCCATCCATGGACGCGCCTGGTCCTCTCCCGTGATCTGGGGCAGCCAGATCTGGTTGACCACCGCCACTCCTGACGGCAAGGAATTATCCGGCATCTGCGTCAACAAGGATACCGGGAAAATCATCTACGACAAGATTCTGTTCAGGATTCCCAAGCCCCAGTTTGCCCACAAGTTCAACAGCTATGCCTCGCCCTCCCCGGTCATTGAGGAGGGATACATATACCTCCACTGGGGTTCCCCCGGTACCGCCTGCATTGACACCCGGACAATGAAGACAATCTGGACGCGCCCGGACTTTGTCTGCGACCACTTCCGTGGCGCAGGGTCATCTCCCTTAATCTATAATAACCTGGTCGTGCTCACCATGGATGGCGCTGATCACCAGTACGTTGTGGCACTGGACAAGAAGACAGGCAAAACAGCCTGGCGAACTGATCGCTCGACTGACTTCAAGGATCTGGACGCCAACGGGAAGCCAAAGCGTGGCGGTGACTGGAGGAAATGTTATGCCACACCCATTGTTGTTAATGTCGGGGGACGCGATCTGCTTGTCAGCCCCGGAGCGCGCGCCGCCCTTGCCTACGACCCCCTGACCGGTGAGGAAATCTGGAAATTCCGCTATAACAATCACTCCAGTGCCAGTCGAACGGTGTTTGCAAACGGCCTTCTCTATATTAATTCCGGCTACTCGGTGGCCGAGCTCTTCGCCGTTCGTCCAGATGGAAAGGGTGACATCACGGACACAAACACCGTCTGGGGCACATCCGGGTCCAACATTCCCAAGAAGCCTGCTCCCATCCTTCACGATGGTCTCCTTTACCTGTGTTCGGACAGCGGAATCGCCACCTGCCTGGAAGCGAACACAGGCAAGGAGGTATGGAAGGCCCGTATCGGAGGCAATTACTCCTCAGCACTGCTCCGGCACAAGGATCGCATTTATGCCCTGAGCGAGGATGGAAAATGCACCGTCTTTGCAACCGGACGCTCCTACAGGATGCTTTCTGAGAACAAGCTTCCCGATGGATTTATGGCGTCACCTGCCGTGTCAGGAAATGCCATCTTCCTGCGAACAAAGACCCATCTTTATCGCATTGACCAAGGGTGAACCGGCTCGGGTCTGGCACCGAACCTAGCCTCGCACTCCGCAGGTGACCACGACCGGGGTCTGCGAGGTTTGGGAAACACTTACCTGTATCTGGGTGCAGATCCGTTTTACAATCCCACCAAGCACTCTTCCCCTGCATGCAGGTTTCTGCGCCATCCAAATTGTGGATGCAAGCAGTGTAATGAGCAAAAGTTTCTGTAACAGGTTTTTCAAGCTGAAGGGAACGGTTGTCCACAAGGGTCGCCGGAGTTTCCTGTTTTATGACAAATCGTCTTATCATTTGTTATAAGCACGGAACAATCAGCCCTTGATGCCGGCCCCCCTCGCCTGAATGCCCGAAAAAAATCGGGCATTTTTTGTTAGATGATACCAAGGCTTTGCGACCCATGTGGTGAAGACGCCAATGCGCCTTTTGAAAATCACCAAATCTGCAACCACCATCCCCTGAACTAAAATGAAAAAAATCGCCGCCCTTCTAACCCTGGTCATCACCCTGGCCAACGCCAATGCTGATGTCCGAAACCGAGATGGAACCCGGGTAATGCTGGTCGTCAATGGCAATGTGCAACAGGTTTCAACCGCGCTGGCCATTCCGAATTCCCGCATCCAGCGGGTCCTCCCCCGGAACAACCTCATCGTGGCAAACCTGACTTGGCCACAAATCTACAAGGCCTTGGCAAACCCACGTGTTCGACAGGCCTATTATGACTGGCCTGTAAACCTGGACCGCACACTGGACTCCACAAACAACAATGTCTCCAGCGAAGCCTCATCCTGGGGGCTTGACCGCATTGATCAGCGAGGAGCCAGCCTGGATGGCCAATACAACATGACCACCACCGGCAACGGTGTCAGCGCTTATGTGATCGACACCGGCATTCGTACATCCCACGAGCAGTTCGAGGGTCGGGCCACTTCAGCGTGGACCGCCTACGGAGAAAACGCTGAGGATGTCCTTGGTCACGGAACCCACGTGGCCGGAACCATTGGGGGAAAAACCTTCGGGGTAGCTCCAAAGGTCAACCTGTTCGCAGTCAAGGTTCTTGATGACAGTGGCTGGGGCTATGACTCCGATATCATCAGCGGCATTGAGTACGTGGCTCAAAATGCTCAAAAGCCTGCCGTGGCCAACATGAGCCTGGGCGGAACCCCTCACGACCTGCTCGACAACGCAGTGCGTGACCTGGTCCGCGCCGGCATTACTGTCAGCGTTGCTGCAGGCAATGAGACAATGGATGCTTCAAACAGTTCTCCTGCACGCGTCGAGGAGGCGTTGACCGTAGGCTCCACTGAACAGGGGGATGCCCGGTCCTACTTCTCCAACTATGGCAAACTCCTGGACATCTTTGCACCCGGAAGCGATATATTATCTGCTACTGCAGACAGCAACTCCTCCTCGGAGGCATGGAGCGGCACCTCAATGGCCGCACCACATGTTGCCGGAGTCGTGGCACTTTTCCTTGAGAGCAACAAGGATGCCGGACCGGAGGAGGTCGCTGAGAAACTTGTAAGTGAAGCAACCAAGGAAAGCCTTTCCGATATCCAGTCGGAATCCCCCAACCTTCTCCTTTACTCCCTCTTTAACGAGGCCCCCGGGGAGGAACCCGATCCACAACCGGAGGAACCACAACCAGAGGAACCACAACCAGAGGAACCTGTAGCGCCTGAGCCCGAGGAACCCGTAATCGCGGAACCGATTGTCGAATTCTATGACGGCTACCTCAAGCAATGGCGCTTCAAGAAGATCGTCAAGT
>CAJWSN010000119.1 GCA_913046175.1 uncultured Opitutia bacterium | reverse complement strand
GCACAGTTTTCGGAACATGAAGGTTTTTCCATGTTGAGCAAAGCGGGTGCTCTTCCCGGGTCGACCAATTACCTCGGGGACTGGGGAAAGAGCCCGGATGAGCAGGTTCGTTTCCCACTTGGAATCCTTTGGTTTGGGGATGATATTGGTCATTTCAAGCGCTCGCCCCAGCCAAAATTTGTGGATGGAGTCATGGTCTCGGCCTCCAAGAATTGGTTGCCTGAAAAGCTTGAGCGCACTCGAAAGGCGGACTATCGGCTATTACCTGCGGTGCTTTCTGATGTCTATACCGGTCGGGTAATGGAGAAAGGGGAGGCCACTGCCATCCGGGAATTGTATGGAAAGGTTGACCTGAAAACCCTGCAACCCAGTCAATTTCGGCCACCGACCCAGAAGGATGCATGGAAACCGGGAAAACCTCGAGTCGGCAAGCGCCAGAATCCACTTACAGGGGAAATGGAGCCTCGTGTGTTTCCCAAGAGTTATGGTTGCGACGGTGGGCTTGACTATGGTCATCTCTACACCATGCGTTCGGCCACTGCCGCATATTACGACAAGCGCATAGAGAGTGGCACCATTAATTTAAGTGGTCCGCGTTCCGGTTGTACCAATAGTGTAATTCCTGCCAACGGGCTGTTGAATGTGCCCTACTATTACGAGGGTTGCACCTGTAGTTATCCGCTTCCCATGGCCATGTCTCTGGTTTCCATGCCCCAAACTCATGAGCAATGGACTTCCTGGGGCGAGGTTGAGCCTGAGCGCCTTAAAGGCAAGGTGCGGCGTTTGGGCGTAAACCTTGGTGCGCCTGGAGACCGTGCCACTGAGGCGGGGACACTCTGGCTGGATTTTCCCAGTGTAGGCGGTCCCTCACCAACCCTTCCCATCAAGGTTCTACCTGAAGATGTGAATTATCGTTATCATCATTCACTGCGTGTCAAAGGAGGCAAGGGATGGCCCTGGGTCGCTGCTTCCTGTGCCGAGGGTTTGGCATCTGTACGCATCAAGGGATTGGCAACCGGTCAGTATACTGTGCGATTAACCTTTATTGAGCCGGATCAATTGGATGAAGGGGAGCGCCTTTTTGATATTCTTCTCCAGGGGCGGAAGGTGTTGGGGAAATACGACGTGGCCAAGTCTGCGGGAGGGAGCATGCGGACTGTCGTCGAGACTGTTCAGGATGTGGTTGTTGAAGATTTTATCCATCTCCGCTTCCGGTCGATCAAGGGAAAGCCTATCCTGAGCGGACTGGAATTGGTTCGTGAGGATCTCCCTTTACCCAGGCCAATTGTCTTGGAAGAGAAGGAAAGCTGGGATACCTTGGTCATTGATACTTTCTAATCTACATTCTCATCGTAAGGTTTCCGGCCCTCGTGACGTTGATTCATAAAATGAGACCCAAATTTCCAGCCCTGCTTGCCTGCATCCACATTTTTGTGGGTGGCGCATTTGCAAAGGTGGACTTCAATCGTGATGTGCGGCCAATTCTGGCTTCAAAGTGCTTTGCCTGCCATGGTCCGGACAAGGAGTCCCGCAAGGCGAAGCTCCGGCTGGACGACCGTGCATCTGCAGTGAAGAAGGAGGCCATTGTGCCGGGTAAGCTTGAGGACAGTGAATTTCATTACCGTATTCGGTCGGACGATCCTGATGAACTCATGCCTCCACCCAAGTCTCACTCCACACTTTCGGATAAGGAAAAGGATTTGCTTGATCAATGGATCAAGGAGGGCGCGAAATATGATAAGCACTGGGCATTTGTCCCCCCCGTTGCCTCCACTCCTCCCGGAAAAGATTCGAAGTGGGCGAGAAACGGAATTGATTCCTTTGTTCTCGAAAATCTCGAAAAGCATGACCTCAAGCCCTCTGCGGAAGCTGACCGCTACAGTTTGATCCGACGTCTCTACCTTGACTTGATCGGGTTGCCACCAACACCTCTTGAAGCTGATAAATTTGTTAATGACAAGGGGCCCAATGCCTATGAGAACCTCGTTGACAGTTTGCTGAAGTCCTCTCGCTATGGTGAGAAATGGGCTCGCGAATGGCTCGACCTCGCCCGCTATGCCGACACCAATGGGTATGAGAAGGACAGGCCGCGCAATATCTGGCCCTACCGGGACTGGGTCATTCGAGCCCTCAACTCGGATATGCCCTATGATCAATTCACCATCGAACAATTGGCCGGGGACATGTTGCCCAATGCCACCGACGAACAAAAAACTGCCACCGGGTTTCACCGCAACACCCAGCTGAACGAAGAGGGCGGGATCGATCCCTTGGAATTCCGTTTCTATGCTGCGGTGGACCGAGTCGCCACCACGGGTACGGTTTGGATGGGGTTGACCACAGGCTGCGCTCAGTGCCACACCCATAAGTACGATCCCATCACCCATGACGAGTATTACGGGCTGATGGGCTTGCTCGACAACGTCGATGAACCCGACCTCCTCCTCTATACCGACGCTCAAATAAAGCAAAAGTCCGACCTTGAAAAACAAATCGATCAAAAGATCAAAGAAATCCAAAAGAACAACCCTGACTTTCAGCAGGCCTTTGCCTCTTGGCGAAAGACCGAAGAGCCGAAAGTCACCCTCTGGCGTACACTTGAACCGGATTCCATGAAAACCAATCTCCCCCAGTTGGAGATCATGGACGATGGTTCGATCTTTTCCTCAGGGGACGCGACCAAGCGAGATGTCTTCGACCTGAATTTCACCAGCAAACAACCGATCACTGCCCTTAGGTTGGAAGTTCTCCCCGATGACCGCCTGCCCAACCGTGGACCCGGTCGATGCTACTACGAAGGGCGCAAGGGAGACTTCTTTCTCAGTGAGTTCATCGTTAACGTTTCAGGCAAAAAACAAAAGGTCGTCAATCCATCAAGCACTTTTGGCAAGATCAGCATCGGCGGAGGCTCGGCCAAGGCCTCGAATGTAACGGACGGGGACGGATCCTCCGGTTGGTCAACCGCAGGACAGCAGGGCAAAGCAAACCACTTGGTTCTGCCCCTGAAAAAGCCGATTTCCGCAAATACGACCTTCTCCATTCAAATGCTATTCGAACGTCACTTTGTGGTTAGCCTCGGCCGCTTTCGAGTCTCGGCAAGTTCGACTGCAAAACAGCCGAAAGCTCAAAGCTTGGGAGTTGAAATGGAACGCGTACTCAGCCTCAAGAAGCAGGCATCCCTCAAGGACTTGTCCTCCCTGCGATCTCTCTACCTTGAGAAAGTCTACCTGGAAAGACCAACTGCCGCAAAAATGGGAACGGTCCAGAAAAACACCCAATGGATTTGGAATGCCAAAGGCAACCGACCTAAGGAAACTCTCTTCTTTTCCAAGAGATTCGAACTGCAGGAACTTCCCGAGTCCGCCGAAATCTTTTTTACCTGTGACGACAAGGTTGAATTCTTTCTTAACGGACAGACGATCGGGTCAACGGATTTGTGGAGTAAGACGGTTTTCACTCGAATCCGGAATCATTTTCAAAAAGGTGCCAATTTCCTCACCGCCAAAGCGTCCAATCAAGCAGGTCGTGCGGGTTTGATTGCCCAGCTTTCGCTCAAATCAAAAAATGGAAAAATCCAGCGATTCGCTTCGGATTCGAGTTGGAGATTCGTTCCTCAACTTTCAAATCCAAAATCAAAGGATTGGCACACCCGCGACCTTCCCAGTGCAAAACCTGTAGTGGTGGTCGGAAAATATGGAGATGCTCCCTGGGGCAATCTCAACCTTCCCCAGCAAAAATCCTCCAAAAAAACAAACCCAATTACCCAATTACGGAATCGCTTGCCCCGCCCCAATCACACCTTGGTCATGCTCGAGCGACCGAAAGACAACCCCCGACCAACAGTGTTGCGCCACCGTGGAGAATATACCAA
>CAJWSN010000118.1 GCA_913046175.1 uncultured Opitutia bacterium | reverse complement strand
CCAGAGTGTTGGCATCTATGGATTCAAACAGTACAGCCACATCGCTGCCTGTCCGGAGGAATGGATCTGAACCTGTGAGGGCGACGGACTTTATGAGCGAGGACCCGAGGAGACGGGCCAGTTTGTCGGTAGGCAGACACATTTGCTTTTCGTAACGTTCCTGGGTGAAGGCATCCTCCGGTCTTTCTTCAAGGAGACGCTGTATCGGTGTACCCTGGTCCCGGGATTGGTCGATCAGGTCAATCATGGCTTGGAACGAGGGAAAAAGCAGCACGTGTTGATCATGAGGGACCGCTTTGGCGAGGGTGTCAGCCCGTACTGCCTTTTCAGGGTCGATGCGTTCCTTCCAGTTTATCTCGGCGATGGTGATGCCCTGAATGCCGTCGATGTCGATGTCCCTTGGGCGTTTTCCTGAATCATCCTCCCCCTCTGGGATCCGCAACTGTCGGTCGAGCTGCAGGTTTTCACTGACAGCGCGTCCACCGCTGAAGAGGTCATAGGTTGCGTTGAGGCTGGAATCCCGGCGATTGCGGAAGGACACCCCGTTGTTGAGGTTGGTGTTTCCACGGGTTTCCTCGTCAATATTCTTCAGCTCGAGACCTGCTTTCTGGCTCTGGTGTCTATACCATGCAGAACCCGTTGCACCGAGGTTGCGCAGTCGTTCGTAGTGGGCAACCTTTGCCTTCAGGTAGTTGGCTCTTGCAGTCTGTTGTTTCAGGGGGGCAGCTGGGATCCGGAATTTCAGGGCATCCATGCCGGACCAGTCCATTCGGGGAACATACAGGGTCCCTGATGGAATGCCGCCCTGGGGAACAGCGGTGGCGATTCGAAGGTTGGCCAGGGCATTGGAAACTGCGCTATTGGCATTGAAGCGGGCCCTTCCCTCAAGTGCAACGTAGAAAGTCTCGCCGTTGTCCCCGATGGCATAGGGGAAGAGACAATCCCCAAGGATGCGGGCCCTCTGCCAGTTCATGGATCGAACGCTCCGGGGGATCCTGGCTTCGGAGGGCAGGCTTCCATTGGTTATTTCAAGCTTGTTGAGACTGGAGAAAAAATAAGTCTTTTTGGGTTCTGCATCAAGGGTGCCGCAGATGATGAGAACCAATGTCGTAAAGAGGAGTTTCAGGTTTTTCATGGTGTCTTGAATGAGTTGGTTTATACCTGAATATCAATCTTCGTGCCAATTTTTGACAGCAACTGCCCAGCAGTTTCAAAATGGGGCATAAACTTGAGGGCCAACCTCTTTTGGGCTTCTTGACCGGGGAGAAAATGTCAGCGTGGGTTCAAAAAAAGCGCAGCAAGCCTTATTTGATCGCCTTGACCAGTTTCCCATTCTTGTAGCTTTTGACCGTCATCAGGTCACCGTGTTGATTCCATTCGTAATAGTATCCCCAGAGTTTGCCGTTGCGCCAGCCGATTTCCTTCCACTTGGAACCGGGTTCATACCATGCGGTGATACGTTTGGCTTCGTCATTGAGGATTTCCCCGATCTTGTAGGATGACCCGTCAAGATACCAGCCGTTGATGCTGCCACGCAGTTTCCCACGGATGTAATTTGCCTGGAGGCTTATTTGCCCGGACTCAAACCATTCAGAGAAAGTGCCGTGGACGACCCCGTCGATATAGGGATATTCACTTTTCATTTTCCCGTTGGGATACCATCCGACTGCCAAGCCGTTTGCCTTGTTGTCCTTCATTGGGACCTGGAAGCGTTTTTGTCCGCCCTGATAATACTGGGTGAGGAACCCGTTGGCCTTGCCTTCCATATAGTCGACCTCGACACTCCTGTTTCCGGTTTGGTAAACCTTGAATGTCTTTCCAGTGAAGGGTTTATCCTCGCCCTGGAGGTAGCAGAGACTTTCTTTTTTCAGGCGCTCCTGGTCGACGTTGGCATAATGGACCTCGCGTTTGCCCGGAGGCGGCTTTTGTTTGACGGGAGTCTGTGGTTTCAGCGGGGAAGGTTGTGCCTGCACGGCTGGCTTGGGCTTGGAGGTTGCCGGGACAGGCTTGGCAATGGTTTTTTCGTTTGGCTGATTCTTGGTTTGTGTTTCCCTGGGGGGTGTCAATCTCGCGGGAATGTTTGCGGGAGCCGCAGTGGGCTGAACTTTTGTTTTCCCTGCAACAAGGGCGGAAGTTGGTTGGGATGGTGGTAGGTGTGCCTCCTGCTGTGGTTGCTTAATTGGGTCAACCCTTGTGGTTTCTTGCGCAGCGTCTTTGGCGCAACTACAGAAAGTCATCAAAAAACCCAGAATTATGTTCAATAAACTTTTTTTCATTGCATCACCCTGTTGGGGCATACCGCTTGTGAAAACCAATGTATCCTCCTCAGGATTTTGCAAGTTTTTCCAGCGTGGCCCTCATGCTCAGGCATTGACCCAGGATAAGGATCGCTGTTGGCAGGAGGGCCCAGGCCATCGACACACCAGAGAGTCCCTGAAGCATCTCAAGGCCATAATCTGAAACCATATCGGCCACTTTGCTGACAGCCAGGTTTGCGACAAGGGTGGCAATGGCGTAGATGAACACTCCCAGGGCCAGGAAGGTCATCAGGTAGTGCCGGGCCAGTTGCCCTGGTGGATAACCGATATGCAGCAGTGTCCGGAGGTTGCCTGCTGAACGCTGGACCAGCACCTGGAAACTGAGCCAGAAGGCAAGGAATGCCACAAGGAGGAGCAGCAGGCCAATAGAGGCTGTAGAGCCAAGGGCGAGCTTTGCCAGGTTGGTCACCCTGCCTCCCTTGAGGAGTTCCCGGTTGGTCTCGTAGTTTTTTTTCTCAAGGAATGCGGGGAGGTTCGCGGGAATGGGGGTCTCGGTTTTCACGAGGATACGGTACGGGGGGATTGGCTTTCCACCGGGCACAAGTTCTGCATTGGCCCAGTTCATGAAGGATTCGGGCACGAGAATGGTGGTGATGCGATCGCTGAAGGCGGCCACCTTTGCAGGGAGGACATGTTGCCGGCCGGATTTTCCCTGGATTCGCAGGGTGAAGCGCACGGTCTGGATCATTCCCTTGGAGACTTGTGGATAGCCATTGGCGGGAGCAAAGCCAAAATTGTATAGGTTGAGGAAACTGTTCGGCAGCAGGATGGGCACATGGGGGCTTTCATTGGTCCACTGCCAGCCAGATGGGTGGGATTCCAGGAAACCTGTGGGGAGCGACTCCAGAAACAATTCTGTATAGTATTCCGGGAAGTTTGGAATGGCCATTATGGCCGCGGTCTTGAAGCCGGCGGTAACAAAGGGGGTTGCACCCACGACCCCGGGTTGCTCCCTGAGTCTCTTGATTTCCCGCTGGGTGAATGATGGCTTCATTCCCGGGAGGTTGCTCAAGAGGGAAACCTTTTTGCTCAGGGTCAGGTAGCGTGCAGGAAAGAGATCGTCCTCATTTGTCAATACATCGCTGAAAACCTCCCGGGACTGGAGGGAGAGCATGAGAAGTGTTATGCCAACAATTGCACCCAGGCTGGCGCCAAGGATTTGCCATAGCGGTTGCTTCCACCAAAGTAGCTTGAAGAGCATGATCTGGAGTGTGGGGAGCGACGGGTCAAAGTCGAACGTATTAGATTGGGGCCTTGATTCCGGGTTGATTTTACAGGATTGGGGTGCATGAAGTGATGGATGAAGCATTTTTCACGGGAAGAAGCTCTGGATGCGATTGCCTTGAGCATTGATGCAGTTGACCTTCCACATCCTGTGCGTGTGGGTGTGGATGGTGTGAGCGGTGGGAGGGTGTGAGAACATTTAAAAGTATGTTATGTACTTTATACAGTACACCCCACACACCGTTATGAATTATTTGAGTGAACAATGCGAAAATGACAATTACACAAAACCAAGAAAATGACTAAAGATTCCAAAGAATGTACGGCTAAGGTTTTGTTGAGAAAACTTTAGTTCGGAACAACCAAGCGTGGATTCTTTAGAAAGAATATCACACTTACCAAACTCTCACACCCACCCACCGCTCACACCCACGTCAAAAAATTCTAAATGAAAGTGATTA
>CAJWSN010000117.1 GCA_913046175.1 uncultured Opitutia bacterium | reverse complement strand
CACGGCGCAGGAGTTCCATTGCCGCCCAGTCCGTGCGTCGGCGATGCCTTTGATGAAGCAGGTGAATAATAATGGGAACCGCCACACCAGCAGCAGCAAGGCTTCCCCATAGAGGCAATGAATTCAGGAAGGTCATGGCTGGTTAACCTCCCCGGGTTTGTGAAGCATGGCAATCTGTGCATCACCCAGGTGAATACCGCACGGATAAGCCATCCGCTTTCCGAATTCCACCCTCAACTCAAGGGCATCCCCAACAGGAAGGGGAAGCTTGAGCGTCCTGGACTTGTCACGGGCTGAAAGATTCTGCCGATAGAACTCACGGCCGGAAGTAGAAAGAATGATCGTGGAATCGCCCCGACTTCCGGGTATTGGGGAAAGCACGGCACGAAATTCCCGCTGCTCCGCCTTTAAATTGGGTCCGACCAACCTGTAGCGCAGGGTTGTCCTTGGACTGACACGCATGGTTGAAAGAAACCGTGAATCGGTTCGGCTTGAATCGGGCTCAACCGGGGAATTCACCTTCCCAAGCGGCCCAATGGATTCCGAGGCCATGCGTTCGAGGTCTTCCAGCCATGAGATTCCGTTTCCTGCCCGGACCAGATACCGGATGCTCTTCCAATCGATCTGCAATTTCTCCAGTATTGGGTGGGCCATCTGGATCTTGCCATCCAAGAACTCAATCTTCCCGCGAAGAATGGTCCCATCCACAAGGGCCACCTCGTCCATCGAGGGATCAAGAACCACGGCGGAATCTGGAAATATGTATCGATGCAGGTCTTTACGAGGCAGGGGAATGATACCAAGGGGAGAATCCACGGCAACATCGTTATCCTTGACCCACACAAGCTTGCCGGGGAGAGGTCGGGCCGCTGTGCGGTAGAGCACCCCCGGACGGTTGGCTTTGGAGGAATCCAGGCCGGGTGCGAACTCCAGTGATGCAATGTCAGACAAGTCAACGTGGCGCGTGCCAAAAAGTTGATGATAGTTGATTCCCAGCTTGCCATCCTTCAAGGTCTGGATCGTGGCATGCCAGAATTCCCCACTTCGCATGCCCACTGCATGCAGGGTCTGGCCATTCTTGGTAATTCCGCGATCCAGCAAGATGCTTTTAACGGAGGCAAGGTCGACAGGCTTGCCACTCAACCACATGGAACCATCCTCCCTCCACTGCAGACGACCCTTGAGGTGACCATCACGGGTCCACAGCCGGTCATCTCCGGCAACCCTGCCACCCCGCACAATACGTGCAGGCCCGGATTCATTGGACTGGATCAGCATGTCCATGCAGACATGTGCCCAAGGCCCTGTAACCCGGTCCAGGACTTCAATCTGCACATCCTTCCCAAGATGAGGGGCAACGTCGAAGGCCACACTCTCCATGACATGGGAATTCTGGCCGGTGACTGAAGCCACCACATTTCCATCCAGCAAAAGGTTGACACACGTGCGTCCTGGAAAATGTCCACCGGACATGAGGAATCTAAGGAATTTCCTCTCGATTTTAAACTTTGAGGAAACCGCCCGACCGGTTTCTGAATCGATGTTCCGCCCGTGCGGCCCCCAGCTTTTCAACATCATTTGTCCGTGAAACCCCTGGATTCGGAGTGGTCCATGGTTGGCACGGCCCGGATTAAAGTAGTTGCCTGAACCGTAGCCAACAAATGCCGAGCCCTCGAAGGTCCAGTCACGCCGCTTTTGCTCAAAGTCCTCAAGAAGGATATCCTCGAGCGGGGGTGGGGGCGGTGGTGTTTCAGGTGCAGGGACCGGGACTTCCACAGCCGGAGCCGCTTCAGTGGCATCCTCGGCAACAACGATCAAACCGGTCCAAAGACAGGCAAGGACAAAGGTGATCAAGGATTTACAAAGGCAGGTCATCGTGTCTTTGCCGTTGCAGTCCTTTGCAGAAGATAGCTTGAGAGGACCGATTCAATCGGGTCCGCGGTGTTGACCAAAACATAATCCGCCCCGTTCTTTATGCACGCACCGCGCACATTGGTAATGAACGACTCAAGTTCCTTTAAATAGGCTGTGCGAACACGGGCGGGCTGTGTAACCAGCTCGCCGTCATCCTCCAGTCCCTCGAACCGCCACACACCGTTGAGTGGAAATTCAAGCTCATGAGGGTCAAGGATGTGGAACACCGTCACGTTGTGTCCACGAAAGCGAAGGTGACCGATGCCACGAAGGAAATCATCGGTATTGTCGAGCAGGTCCGAGAAAAGGACCACCATGCCACGACGACTCATCCTGCCGGCGAACTCGTGTAACAAGGAAGCAATGTCCGTGCGAGGCTGGGGATCAACCTTCTCCAGTTCCCGGGAAATATCAGCCAGGATTCCCAGCGTGCTCTTGGGTTCCACGTAATTGCGCAGTTCACCATCAAAAATGCCAACCCCCGCGGAATCCCTCTGGTCAACAATCAGGTATGCAAGGCTGGCCGCCATGTACTTTGCGTACTCAAGCTTGGAAATCCCGCCGGAAGTGTAGGTCATGGATGAACTGGCATCCAGCAGCAGGTTGGCAATAAAGTTGGTCTCGGCATCGAACAACTTGACAAACGGACGCTCTGTCCGGGCATAGAGCTTCCAGTCGACATGCCGGATCTCATCCCCCGGCACATACTGTCGATAGGCGGAAAACTCAGTACTGATGCCGCGCACCGGACTCCGGTGCATGCCGATCCGAATTCCCTCGACCACCTGTCGGGTCACCACGTCCAGGGGACCAAGTGTGGATAGCGTATCCGGGTCTAGGTATTTTGCCTGCATTTAGCTGACTGCTGTGACTCTGGGTCCTCGCATGGTTACCTGTTGGTCCACGCCGCCGGATGATCCGGAGGCTGTTGGACCCCTGGGTCAGGCGGTCGCGGCTTCGTACAGTTTCTCGTCGGCAGGTACGTGGTCCAGGAGTTTGCGAATCACATCGTCAGTGCGTACACCCTCCGACTGCGCTGCAAAATTCAGCCCCATACGATGACGCATGACGGGAAGTGCCAGCGCCTGGATGTCATCAATGGCGACATTGAACCGGCCCTGAAGAATGGCCCGTGCCTTGCCGGCAAGGATAAGGTTCAGGCAGGCACGTGGTCCTGTGCCAAAGGAAACCCAGTCGTTGATAAAGTCTGGGGCTTCCGCCTCGCCTGGACGCGTCGATCGCGCGAGCTTTGCGGTGTAGCTGTAGATATGGTCGGCCACCGGCACTCGAAGAACCAGTTCCTGAAGGGCAAGGATTTCCTCCTTTGAAAGAACGGGCTGGAGGTCTGGCTTTGAGGTTCCCGTAACCTGCCGCATGATTCCGATTTCCTCTGCCTCACTTGGATAATCGACATGAATCTTGAACATGAAACGGTCCAACTGGGCTTCCGGCAACGGATAGGTGCCTTCCTGCTCCAGTGGATTCTGTGTCGCAAGGACAAAGAACGGAAGGTCGAGATGGAAGTCTTCACCTGCAGCCGAAACCATCTTCTCCTGCATGGCCTCCAGCAGGGCGGCCTGCGTCTTTGGAGGGGTGCGGTTAATCTCGTCGGCAAGGATGATATTTGAAAAAATGGGTCCCTTGGAGAATACAAACTTTCGCTGGCCGCTCTGGGGATCGTCCTGCAGTACCTCTGTGCCCGTGATGTCCGACGGCATCAGGTCGGGCGTGAACTGGATTCGACGAAACGAAAGTGAAAGAGACTTGGCAATTGAACTGACTAGGAGTGTCTTGGCCAGGCCAGGCACACCCTCCAGTAATCCATGACCCCGGGCAAAAACCGATATCATGAGTTGGTCGATCACATCGTCCATGCCCACAATCGCCTTGCGGAGTTCCTTGATGATTTGCTCACGCGCCTCGCGCAGTTTTTCCACAGCCTGGACATCATCCTGGGATGTAGATTGGGGGTTTACATCTTTTTCGTCTTCGTTCGGCATAGCTCTAATCTTTCTTGGGAGGGTCAATTAGGATTTTGATTTTAAACTGGTTGTAAAAAAAGTCCCGGCGTAAAGCACAGGAGCTTAAAAAATAGTCTCAACCAACCACGCG
>CAJWSN010000116.1 GCA_913046175.1 uncultured Opitutia bacterium | reverse complement strand
ATCGGGATAGCAGACGCCGCGGAGGCTGGCCGCCATGATGTGTTCAATCTTCTGCCCGGACCTGGCGAGCATGAGGTCACGCATGGAAACGACGCCGAGCAGGGTGTTCTCCCTGCCGGTTACATACAGGTAGTAAACAGTCTCGACTTCCTCGCTGATGTTGCGGACCGCCTGTATGGCCTCGTCCACGGTAAGGTCGGGCGGGATGGTGACGATTTCCGGGGTCATGATGCCCCCGGCAGTCTCGGGGTCGTAATTGAGGAGCTGACGAACGCTTTCGCGGTTGTCGGGCTCGAGGCGCTGGATGAATCGGTTGCGGTCGGCTTCCTCGAGCTCGGCGACGATGTCAGCTGCATCATCGGGTGCGATCTCGTTCATGATTTCATTGGAACGGATATCCCGCATGGCAAGAAGCACCCTCGAGGAGAGTTCCGGGTCCATTTCCGAGAGTGCCTCCGCGGCCTCCTCACCGGAAAGTTTGCGCAGGATGATGCGGCAGTCGTCGATTTCCATTTCCTCCATGAAGCGCCCGATGACTTCAGGCGCGGTATCCTTCAGGCGTCCCGGTTCAATGTCACCCGGACGATCCCGCAGTCGATCGTCCAGTTCCTCGAAGGAGTAGGATTCCTCTGTGGGCTGGGTCTCGGATTCCATGGTCATGGCTTGTTCCAGGTATCAGCTGTATTTTTTAACCAAGTGCGTGAATTCCCGAAAAAGGGGATTCATGGCATCGTTCAGGAGGCAGTAGAAAATGGTTTCGGAGGGCAGCACATGGCAATCGGATTTTTGGCAAAGGAATCGTAGGACGGTCTTCGCATCTTTGGGACGCCTTGCTCCAATACAATCTTCCAGCAGGGTGACCTCCATGTCCTGGCTCGATGCCTGGATGGCGGTGTTGTAGATGCAGATTGGGGTTTCGATTCCAGCAAGAAGGATGTGGCGTATCGAGTTTGCCCGAAGTTCATCGGCAAATCCCTCTGCACCGAAGGCGGAAAATGTTGTCTTGGCGAGAACCCTGGCCTTTGGGGCAAGGTCGAGGAGTCTTTTGTCCGTGTGGCCAAGCTTGTCGGGAACCTGCTCCGTGAAGAGGATGCGCATGCCAAGGAGTTGCGCGGCTTCCAAGGTGAACCGGCAACGTTCCAATATTTGGCCGGAACCCCGGATGGCCTTGAGAAATGGAGCCTGCATGTCTACGACAACGAGGGCGATTTGTTTTGCCAAAGCGCTTTGCATGGTTGATGATTTAAGCGGGTTCCTTGGTTCGGGTTTATTTTAAACCTTTATTGAGTGGCAACCTGGAAAAATAATTAATCACCCATCACCCAAAGACCTGAGGATGCGCGCAAAAGCCATGACATGCAAGCCAAGTGGGCGTTATATCAAGATTTCGTTCCTGCTTGCAGCCTTGCTTGTTCCTGCATTCAGCAGTTGCACCAAGGATAAAAAAATAAAGGATCCCAACGGAAGGGTTTCCACGCTGGGACAGGCGGGTGGGGAGTCGGCGCGAATACCGGGGAAGGACCTTGGACAGTCCCTGGCGTTCTACAAGAAATCCCTGGTTATTCTACTCAAGCTTCATGGGGAGGCCAATGCTGAGGTGGCGGACACCTACGAGAAGATGGCCCGTGTGCACCAGGAGATGGGAAACCAGGAAGGTGTGGTCGAGTATATCAGCAAGGCACTCAAGAGCCTGAGCATGATATACCGGAAGGACCATCCACGAGTTGTGCAGACCTTTAAGGACGCCGCCGACATCTACCTTGAAATTGGGGATGCCCGGACAGCCATTGGGTTTTATCGGGAGTTTCAGGCCATGGGTTCCACGGTTTTGGGTTCGGCACATCCGGAAGTTCTGGAAAGCCATGAGAAGATCGGTGATGCCTATCGGGAACTGGGACAACTACGCGATGCCTTGACGCATTATTTGGAGTGGGCGAAGTTGGTGCAAAAATCCCCAACCCTGGGCAGGAAGCATCCTGAAATGGCTCGGGCCTACAATAATATTGGCGATCTCTACCACAAGCTTGGTGAGGTTCCCAAGGCTGAAAAAGCCAAGGAGATGGCAGTCGCCATCATGTATCCATCCGCAGGTGACACGAACAGCCTGATGCGGTCCCGGTTTCACGTTTCCATCAAGTCTTCCGACCCCAAGCGCAATCGGGCAAAGGTTTCCTTTCCAGACAGTGCCACCCTGGAATTCAGTCCGGTCCTTATGAACCTGCCGACCGGAAAGACCCTGTCCCTTCTTCCTGTGCCAGTGATCAGTGAGTTTGACATCGTCAACGTTGAACTGGCCAAGGTGCAGCAGGGCAAGGGCCTTTTGTTTTACCTTGATACTGCCGCAGCAGGCCGTCTTTCGCAACTTACCGGCAGCAGCTATAATGGAAGCCTGGTTCTGGTAATTGATGGAAATGCGGTTGGAGAAAGGCCAATTTCCGGCAAAATTCAGGATGGCCAGCTATTCACTTTTGTGGATATTCCGGATGAGCTTCTGGAGCAAATGGTTTTCAGCTTGAAAGAGACATGCAAGAAATTGAGGGGACGCACTCGCCTAAAGTTAAGTGGCGGTTGAGAGCATTTGGGCCATTATTGTTCTTTTTGTTTTTGGTTGCGGGGCTTAAAACCCTGGCTGCTGGTCGTATATTCTGGCCCATCCAGGGCCAGGAGATTCCGAGGCACAAGCCAATTGCCCAGGTGATTCAGGCAACCTCCTCCGGCAAGCCTGAATCCGGCCTTTTTGGTTGTGTGCGCAACAATGGCTACAAGTTCCATGAGGGCATTGATATCAAGTCCGTGCGCAGGGATCGTTACAATCGACCCACAGACAAGGTTTGTGCGGTCCTGCCGGGGCGTGTTGCCTATGTGAACCTTCACGGGGGCAAGAGCAGCTACGGAATCTACGTTATACTGGAGCATACAGACGAGAAACCACGGGTTTATTCCCTGTACGCTCATCTTCACAGCGTGGCGGCTGGGGTCGTGACCGGAAAAAATCTGGCTGGAGGCCAAGTGCTGGGCCTGATGGGGAATACCGCGAGTTCAGGCATCCCCCGCTCCCGGGCTCATTTGCATTTTGAGATCGGGCTGAGGCTTACAGACAACTTCCAGGCCTGGTACAACCGCCAGAAGTTCGAGACCAAAAACGACCATGGTATCTGGAATGGCATGAACATGGTGGGTCTGGATACCCTCGATTTCTTCCGAAAGGTGGCAGATGGAAAGGTTGGCAGCGTGGAGGACTACTTTCGCACCATCCCCGAGGCATTCCGCTTGCGGGTTCGTACAAACAAGATGCCGAATTTCATGAAGCGGTACCCGGGGCTTTTATCCAAGACAGCTCCAACGAATGTTCAAGCCTGGGACATCGCATTTTCCTGGTATGGCATGCCGACATCCATCATCCCCCTGACCAAGGCTGAGCTTGGAGTTGCTGATGGTAGCCCGAAGGTCCGGATCCTGAAGATGAACAAGACCCTTCTTGCCATGACGAAGTGCAGGTCCACGCTCGTGACCAGCAACGGGGGGGCTCGACTTGGTTCAAACCTGAAGATTTATCTCGAACTTATTTTCGAGGTCTAGCATTTGACGGTGCATTGAATTCCGGGATTCTCCCACTGCATGATCCGCCATCTTCATGAAGAATCCTCCTGCAGCCTTTTATTGGAGGCCAGGAAGTAGAAGAGGACGGAGCTGGCGGCAATCAGGCTCACGGAGATGTGGGCCACATCCCTGGGACCGAGGGTTGCAAGCAGCCAATAACCAACAAACGGTGCCGGGACGCCTCGGACTCCGGTGAAAAAACTGTGTACGCTCATGTAGATGGATTCCCTGCCATGAGGTGCCACCTTGGTAACCCACAGGTTCCAGGCCAGGGTGCCGCCTCCGGTGGCCCAGCCTATGATCGCCGCCGAAATCCCCAGCCAGGCCAGCGTTTGGCTGTAGAAGTACAGGAATATGCCACCAAAGAAGCAAATATTGATGGAGATTCGGACGAGGCCCAGGTTAACACGATCAAAAAAGAAGGCCCAGACCGGTGCACTGA
>CAJWSN010000115.1 GCA_913046175.1 uncultured Opitutia bacterium | reverse complement strand
GCGGTCAGGATACTTCAGGATGGGATTTCATGCCCCGTGGAACAACGGGGAGATGACAGCCGGCAGATGCCGAACCACAACCCATCAATCATTTATGGCATTGTTGACTTGGTCAAACAGCAGGCCTTGGCACTTCACGGAGCGGTGGAGGAGACATCGGGCTATCCGCCAGAGGTTCTCTGCGCACAGTCATTCCTGAACTTCATTCATCCGGAAGACCGGGATGCAGCAAAGATTATCCTGGCAATGATTCTACAAGGCAGAGACATCGCTGATTTTATGTTCAGGATCGTCAAGCCCTGTGGTGAGTCAGTCCCCATCAAGTGGATGGGGACTCCTGCCGACCGAGGAATCCTGGCCTTCCATTGCTCCATTTGCGAACTGCCCCTGGAAGATGCCCCAACTTTTGTTCATGGCTACCCCCCGGGCCAATTACTGGGGAGAAACAGCAAACAATTCATCGCGGAAGAAGACCGGGAACTCTTCCTTGATGAGATACGGCAAATTCTCAATAACCGGGGCGTTTCCGGGCAAAGCTTCACCACTCCTGTTGCCTTTCACCGGGTTTGCGCCAACCAGGATTTGATTCAAGTGGAATCAATAACAATAGGCGTCGATTTTACTAGAGGAAGAATTCACTGTCTCGAAAGAGTACCGTCCCGACCGGAAGCAGTCTATCATTTCCTCTATGACATGCTGGGTAATATCCTCTCCTGTAGTTCTGCACTAGAGCTCAATGCCCAGGAATCAGCAGATGAACTTCCGCAAATACTGAATGAAACGGAGGAGATTTAGCCGTCAAAGGAGATTTCTGAATGAAGATTTCAATCAAGTTCTCGGGTTCAGACGAGTGGGAGGAAATAGAGTTGCTCAGCGAGGAATCAGGAATTCAAGCCATCCGCATTGACGACGTCACCATCACGGAAGATTCAATCCGCTGCCGTGAATTGGCGCGGAACATCCGCGAAAATGTTTCCACAGATCGACAAAGGCCTCTCCAGACCCTTGCCGGGTCAGCGCATAAACGTGAGAATTTTCTGAATTCCCACTTCTACGGGATCATGGACGTCATCGCTCACAGGATCTCCACGATTGAAGGCCCCCTGCACGCTTACCTTGGCCGCGATGGTGAACAACTCAAGGAGCGGGACATGTTTGAGTTTATTCATCCGGCAGATTGTGACTCGACCCAACGCATGCTGGCAACCCTGCTGGAAGGCCAAAGCGTCATCGATTTCCCTGTTCGAATGATTACCGCTTATGGGGATTACCTGTCACTCTCCCTGACTGCAAGCACAGCCGAGGATGGGGTTGCAGCCTTCTATGCATCCATCATGGAAGAAGGCAAGACGAAGCAGCATGAACGAGTCTACGGGTACAAGCCCCGGGAATTACTCGGCCACAACCATTTTGAACTCGTGCCAGAAAAACACCACGAGCAACTCTCCAGAAATCTCAAAGGCTTGAGGTTGGGGAATAAGGCTCATTCAAACCGCTTGAATCAGCCCATCGAATTCGAACGCATCTACAAGGGAGGAAAGGCGGTACTTGTTGAAATGCTCTTAACTCATTTCGACACAAAATGCGGGAAATATCAGCTACTTGAGAGGGAAGTGGAAAACCGAAAGAATGTCACCACCCTGACCGTGAACGCCAAAGGCAATATTTTGGCCTGTGGCCCCCTTAAAGGTTTCCTGAAGTAGAGCCCCGATCAATCCTTGGCGTTGTTTAGGATTTCGCTCAGGACATCGTAGGTTTTTTTCAAATTCCGGCTGATAAAGTAATACTCCTCGGAGTGGGCCAGAGACTGGATGTAGCCCTGGAAGACATCCTTCTCCTTCAGAACACGAAATTCCAGGTCCTCAGATTCCTTCTGGAATTCCAGATGGTACTTGTCCAGGCGCTTGTCCATCTCCTCAAACTGGGAGGAGGCATAAGTAAATGCCTCCTGAAGGGCTTTCAGGAGCTTGGGACATTCCTCAATAAGTTTGGCGTCCATTCGAGTGAGATGAAGCACATCGTCCGACAGCAGGACAGCCAAGCCAGCTAGGTTCTCCTTGTTTGCCTCCAACTCCTGGGTAATCCAGTCCTCCATGGACCGGAAGAAATCCAACCGCACTGCGCTCGCCTTCTCTGAACTAAAAAGAAGTTTCTTAACCGTGGGTTCTTTCTTGGTTTCCATCTCCTTTTCCTTGCGTACCGGGGGTGAAGTTTCAACCTGTTCACGCTTATGGGTCAAATCCATATTGCGATGATCCTTCAAAAGAGAAGGCGAAGGGCTCGATAAACTTTGCTTGGGGTAAACCATGTATAAATAATACATTCATTTCCCCATATAGTCAAATGCAGCCAACAGATTACAGGAATCCTCAAAACAAGAGGATTCTGGGGTTTTCAACCGCAATCTCCCTGGTCGTGGCCGGCATGATTGGAACAGGTGTGTTCACAAGCCTCGGTTTTCAGGTAAATGACATCCAGTCTCCCTTTGCGATCCTTTGCCTTTGGGGACTGGGTGGAATCTACGCTTTGTGTGGCGCACTGACCTACGGAGAGCTCGCGGCGACCCTGCCACGTTCCGGGGGTGAATACCAGTACCTCTCGAGAATTTATCACCCCTGCCTGGGATTCCTGTCGGGCTGGGTCTCACTAACCGTGGGTTTTGCCGCCCCCATGGCGCTGGCATCCATGGCCCTTGGGCAATACCTGCACCGGGTTGTTCCTATGCTGGATCCAGTATGGACCGCGGCAGGCACCTGCATCCTAATGACCATTGTGCATAGTTTCCAGTTGAGTTGGGGCGGACGAATCCAAACCGGGTTCACCTTCTTCAAGATTCTCCTGATCCTTGGGTTTCTGGCGGTTATCTTTTTGCATGCGCCCAAACACCAGGAAATCACGCTGATGCCGGACGGGAACACCCTTAACACCCTGACAAGCAGTCAATTCGCCTTATCCTTCATTTGGGTCACCTATGCCTATGCCGGCTGGAACAACGCAGTCTATATCTCTGGAAACATCCGCAACCCGGGTAAGACAATTCCGATGTCACTTCTGATCGGCACTCTGGTCGTGACTGCCCTCTACCTGCTATTGAATCTCTCCTTCCTGCTTGCGGCTCCCATGGACAAGATGGCCGGGGAAGTCGAGGTTGCCCATGTTGCGGCGGAAGCCATTCTCGGGAAACAAGGGGGAAGCACTATGAGTCTTCTCATCTCATTGGGTCTTCTCTCCACAATCAGCGCGATGACCCTTGCCGGCCCCAAGGTTGCCGAAATGATCGGTGAGGACTTTACTTTCTTTCGCAAACTTTCCTGGAAAAACAGTGGAGGTGTGCCGATCCTGGCCCTTTTGTGTCAACTTTGTTTTGTCCTGGTGCTTTTGCTGACAACCACGTTTGAGTCGGTGGTGACCTTCATGAGTGTCACCCTGATACTCTCCACAATTCTGGCCGTTGCCGGGGCCATGGTACTCAGGATAAGGGAACCAAAGCTACAAAGGTCCTACAGGATTCCGCTCTACCCGCTCCCACCAATATTCTTCCTGTTCATCAGTTTCTGGGTACTTGGCCACGCTTTCCTGCAAAACCCGCGTGAATCCCTGATGGGTGCTGGAATTCTGCTTCTTGGAATTCCATTGTATTTCCTGACCGGCAGGCGTAAGGACCAACCCGCCACAAATCCCACAAAATGATCGAATCCACAAAATTCAGGATAGAATGGGGAGTCCCGCCTGAATCCATATTGGATGTACGGCAACGCAATCTTTATCCCAACCAGGAATTGAATCTCGCAAAGGCCCTTCAGGTTTTTCTCGATGGACAGGGGGTGGTTTGTGCGGCAGCAATGGTGGCTGATGAGGTTGCGGGTTGCGTCACCGTGATGGAGGAGGATCAAGATGGAATACAACTGCGCATTCGCTGGCTGGGGGTTGATGATGCCTGGAGAGGGAAAGGCATGGGCACCGCCTTGACCCGAAAGGTGCAGGAATACGCAACGAAACTGCAGAAGGGTATCTGGTGCAACGTCCGCATCAAGGCCATCCCTGTGTACCAAAGACTGGGCTTCGTTATTCAGGGCAAAACCTTTGAGGTTCCAAG
>CAJWSN010000114.1 GCA_913046175.1 uncultured Opitutia bacterium | reverse complement strand
TTCCCCGGTCTTGAGGATGACCCGATGCATGCCCTCAACAAAAAGTACCTGAATGGGAAAGGTGGCTCAATGGTTGTCTTTGGCATAAAGGGCGGTAATGAGGCCGGTCCGAAATTCATCGACAACCTGAAGCTCTTCTCCCACCTGGCAAACGTGGGCGATGCCCGAAGCCTCGCCATTCACCCTGCAACCACCACCCACTCCCAGCTAAATGAAGAGCAGCAGGCAGCAGGAGGGATAACCCCCGAACTGGTGCGCCTTTCCGTGGGCATTGAACACGCCGACGACATAATAGGGGACATCGACCAGGCCCTCGCAGCATCAAGAACCTGAACACCATCAGCTTCCACATGGTTCCCACGGGAGTGACTGGGAGAATTCGGCTTGTCCTGAAAAAGCCTTTTACGGCAATATTCTACAACAGGACAAACAGAACCATTCCGCCAACATGCTCAAGGTTGTTGCCAACGAAATCTCCCGGACCTGCCAGACATCTTCCCGCAGGGAATTCCTGCAGGTGGGCACCCTTGGCCTTGGCGGTTTAAGTCTGGCTCGCTTGTTTTCAACCGCGAGTCACGCAAGCGAGGCCGGCAAACTTGACTTCGTGAAGGACAAGGCCGTGGTCATGCTCAATCTCCAGGGTGGCCCGACACACATCGAGACCTTTGACCCGAAGATGACCGCGCCATCCGAGTACCGGGCCATGTTCGGCGAGGTCCGGACCTCCCTGCCCGGGGTCACGTTTGGAAGTCATTTCCCCGGATTGGCCAGACAGGCGCACCGCATGGCCGTCGTTCGATCCTTTGCACATGGCAACAGCAGCCACTCAACAGCTTCGGCCATGGTATCAGCCGGCGGGAATACAACCAAGGCATGCATGGGTTCCATCTATCCACGCATCGCCGGAATGTCACACCTGGACACCGGCCTTCCACGAAGCATTCTGGTCACGCCCAAGACCATGGGCAAGGCCTACGCCAAGCTAAAGGATGTGGCCAGCCGCATCACGGATACCGGGAACCTGCCGGAATCCTTCAAGGTTTTCGATCCCAGTTCGGGCGGCAAAATACTTTCCGACATGCAGCTGAATCTGCCCAAGGGACGTTTTGAGGATCGCAACGGGCTGCTCCGGACCATTGATGACCTGCGTTTCCAGGCTGACAAATCCGGCACAATTGCAAGCCAGGACGAGTTTCATCAGCAGGCTTACGACGTCATCCTCGGTGGCATCAGCAATGCCTTTGATATTTCAGGCGAGGACAAGCGCACCCTTGAAGCCTATGACACCGGTCACATCCGGATCCCCAGGGGCCTGGCACGCAAAAAGAAAAACGGCAGGGCCATCCCCGGGTTTTCCCCTGTGGCCCTTGGCAGGCAGATGCTGCTTGCACGACGACTCTGTGAATCGGGCTGCGGATTTGTTACTGTTACAAGCACCGGTTGGGATATGCATGGCAATGCCTTTGGCATCGATGACGGGATGCCCATCCTCGGCCCCGCCGTGGACAAGGCGGTCAGCGCATTCCTTGAAGATGTCCACCAGCGTGGCCTCTCAGAAAAAATCCTCCTCGTCATCACCGGTGAATTCGGACGCACACCGCGCATCAATGACAAAGGTGGACGGGACCACTGGGGTAACCTCTGCACCCTGGCGTTTGCAGGGGGAGGCCTTCCAATGGGTCAGGTCATTGGCAAATCCGACAAGACAGCCAGCCGGCCTGCGGAGGACCTCGTCACCAACAACATGCTTCTTGGAACAGTGATGCACACACTTTTTGATATCGGCCAGGTTCGCCTTCTCTCCAGTCTCCCGAAGGACATGCAGAATGCTGTGGTCAACAGCCGGCCGATTCCTCAACTACTGGCCTGAAAAAAAGCCTACTTCCCCGGCGGAGGTTCCTTCCGCTTCGCAATGGTTCCATAAAGATGGCCAGTGGTCTTGCCGTGGGCCCAGGTGCCCGCATATCGATCATCATCGAATATGACAAAGGCACTGAATGTTCCCATGGTGGGGATGGTCAGGTTATCCATGTGAATGACCGGCTTGTTGCCCACCCATTTCACGGGGAGGGGAATAGGCAGCGTCACCGACTCACCGCCTTTCCGGATCAGGGTCGTGAAAAGCCAAAGGTCCCCCTCTCCAAGTTTCTGCACGTTGAGAATCTCATAGGATTCCTTGCGAGGAGGCTGATCCTTTCCAATAATCGTGAAGTGGCCGGTCAGCTTGACGTTTTCCAACTGGCGGGCAAATTTCTGGAAGCGTTGTCTTTCATTAAGAGGCTCCACGGCTTGGAGGCATTGAAAACCGATGCAAATGGCGGGGATGAGGCAGCTAATGTATTTCATCATGATTAATTGCTGGGAGGCACTGTGTTGGTCCGCTAGTGGGCCCATGTTGAAAATCAACTGGAACCCATCCCAAAATCAAGCTTCAAAAGGATGTAAAAAACCAAAAGCCGGCTCAGGGACGAGCCTGGATATTGATGTTCTGGCCGTGGCGATCAAAGTCGGCACGATTCTTCATGAGCTTCTGGTTGTACCTGACATTCTGAATGAAGTTCACGCGACCAACCTGTCGATTACCCATGAGCCTTTTCGGGTCACCAGTCGGGAAGGTCGGATACTTTCCATCAATACCACCGTACAGGGTTTCCATGTTCACCATTGAACCTCCAGGGAAATTGATGTTCATGAGGTCAATTGTCGTGGCCTGCATGTAGATTTCACGAATCTTGTCAAATTTCACCCCATTGAGCTGAAGATCACGGAAGGCGGACATGTGAATTTCATCGCCTGAGCGCACCCTGAGGTTGGTGTCCTGGAGAAAGAGATCCTCCATCGTCTGGATTGAAATTGACTGCCCGGACTCCATGCTCACCTCAATGACCTCCATTGATTTCCAGGAACCCATGTGCAGGTGGTCGCCGAGAAAGATCACCCGGGTGCCACGAGCCGAATTCAAGACTCCGGCACTAAGGAAGGAAAGATAGGTCTCGTGCTTCACGTTCCCCTGGAAAATCTCGATGGTCCCATTGAGGTCCAGGTGCTTCGCTGCTGAAATGGCAAGGTATTGCTTGTGATGGTGGTTATAGTACTCCGAAAGATCAATTGGGCCGCTCAAGTGACTGCTCTTGCTGACGTATGCAAAAAGCTCCTCATCCATGTCGAAACCTGTCTCCAGGTGTTCCCCCTCATTCTCCTCCGTGCGAACGATATTCCCAGTGTCATCAATATCAACCAGGGGCAGGTCCGTAATCGGGTCCAAAGGCGCATCCCCGTTGGTCGAGTTCCACTTGCCATTGGAGTTGCTGAAGAAATTCTCAGCCAGGGCAGTCGTCTCGGAGTAAAATGGATTCTCCTTAAGTTCGGCGAAGCTAAAGATTCTATCCGGGTCCAATCCGCCCGTCACCTCGGTGTCTGTCAGGAGAAAATTCGCCTCCCGTCCAAGTTCCAGGAGTTTGTCGTTAAGGGAACCTCCACCCAGTTCAAGCAGGATGCCCACAATTTCCGGATTGCCATTGTCCCCTGTCAAATCAAGGAGTTTCCCAACCACACCATTCGTTTCCTCATCGGGATTCATATCCGGGGTTGTTGTGACCGGAATCATTTCCTGGATGTTGGATTGGCCAAGATCATCCATGACGATGGAAAGCTCGCCCTCCTTCATCCGAAGCTTAAGGAGGGCCTGCATCACAGAAGAGTCGACTTCATTCTGCAATCTCTTGCGCAAGGCCTTGCTGTAGGAGTTAAGCAATGAAGTATCTGACTGGTCCAGACCCAGGTCGGTGATCTTTTTCTGGTCAACCCCATCCTGGATTATTTCAAGCAATTTGCCGTGATTATCCTCCTTGAGCAACTGCTTGCGATCTGAATTGTCAAGGTTGCTTAGATGCTTGACCTCGTCCCTGCTGAGTTTGTTGAGATCCAGTTTTTTGGCGGCATCCGGATCCTTGGCTGTTAGTTCATCAATAAATTTACCTTTCTCGACACGCTCATGAACCTTTTCCTTTACCTTGGTGAGGTCACCATCTGCCAGCAATTCATTGCGCTCTGAATCACTCACCTTGCGAAGCTGCGCGAAATCATCCTTCTCCAATCCAAGTGACTTG
>CAJWSN010000113.1 GCA_913046175.1 uncultured Opitutia bacterium | reverse complement strand
CATGTCGACGAGGAACATCCGCCCAGGCTCCAGTCGACCCTTCCTCACCACGTTTCTTGACTCAATGGTCGGTAATACACCGACTTCCGAGGCAAGGATAACCCGGTCATCGGCAGTTACATAGTAGCGTGAGGGTCGTAGCCCGTTGCGGTCGAGCACAGCCCCTATTTGTACCCCATCCGAAACCGCGATGGAGGCGGGCCCGTCCCAAGGCTCCATAATGCAGGCATGGAATTCATAGAATTCTTTCTTATACTGCGGCATGCTCTGATGGCGTTCCCATGGCTCTGGAATCATCATCATCAATGCATGTGCCAGGCTACGACCTGAAAGGATCAGGAACTCCAGACAATTGTCGAACTTCTGGGAGTCGGATCCATCCTCGCGAATGATGGGCAGGAGCTTTGCCACGTCATTCCCGAAAGCCTTGCTGGCAAGCTGCATCTGTCGGGCAT
Source organism: uncultured Opitutia bacterium (assembly GCA_913046175.1). Lineage (GTDB taxonomy): Bacteria > Verrucomicrobiota > Verrucomicrobiia > Opitutales > JABJCN01 > JABJCN01. The sequence continues at coordinate 3,661 of CAJWSN010000113.1, read as the reverse complement.
GGAGCCAGTTTTCATTGCCGCGGATGGTGTTGATCTCACCATTGTGGCAAAGGTAACGAAAAGGTTGGGCGCGAGGCCAACTGGGGAATGTGTTGGTGGAGAAACGCGAGTGTGTCAGCGCAAGGGCGGAATCCATGTCAGGATGGCTTAAGTCCGGGAAATAGTCATCCAGTTGACCCGTGGTGAGCATGCCCTTGTAAGTCATTGTGCGACTGGAAAGGGAGACGATATGGAATTCAGGATCGTCCCCTACACCTTCTTGGCTGTAGTGGAGACGGTAACTGGCCACACGTCTTACAAGATATAGCTTGCGCTCAAAATCCAGGCCAATCTCCACATCCTCGCCTCGCTGGACAAAGAACTGACGGGAGACGGGTTCACATTCGCGAGAGGCCTTGCCCAGAATATCGCTCCTGACCGGCAAATCACGCCACCCAAGGAACCGCAGGCCCTCTTCCGCCACAACCTGTTCAATTGTTGCGATCTCCCTCTTGCGCACCTCACCGTCTTGCGAGAGGTAGACAAAGCCGGCTCCGTATTCGCCTTCTTCGGGAAGATCAAATTCACAGACAGAACAGAAAAAATTGTGCGGAATCTGGATGAAAATTCCCGCTCCATCACCCGTGATGGGATCGCAACCGCAACCTCCGCGATGGTCAAGATTCCTGCAAATTTCCAGCGCATCCCGAACGGTGTCGTGAGAACGACGACCCTTCATGTCAACAATCAGGCCTATACCACAATTATCGTGCTCATGGTTTGGATCGTAGAGCCCCTGAGCCGGAGGTGTCTTCATTAAGTGAGTTGGAGAAATGATGAGTTATTTTAGAGCGCTGCCTGAAGTGCCAGAACACAAACAAGGGTAGGGAAAGTTTTCCAACAAGCCAGCCAGTCTGTTGAAAGGAACCCGCAAGGATGGAAGGGGTGGCCCAAGCGTCAAGGTGTTTGTTAAGGGAACACCATCAACAAATCCCGAACCTTGTTAGGCCGAAACAACCTTGGCGCCAGAGAAGGTCTGACGACGGCCCTGAACCTAAAAGAACCGGATTGTCTGTGACTTAGGAGCCGGTGTTTGCATTGTGGCATGCTCCTCATCGGAACATGCGCTGTTGGTCGGAACCCCGGCTTCTCGATCGACCGGCTTGACCAGATTGTTTTTCAACAGGTATTCCTCCACTTCTTCACCACTTACATCGGCAAGCATGATGTTGTTGACTTCCACACAGGGGGAAAGGTTTTGGCCGGACTTCTCAACCATTGTTGCATAGAGATCCGAATTGTTAATGATATCGAAATCCGTATATTCGAGCTCATATTTTTCCATTATGGCACGAACCCCGGCACTCCATCCGCATTGGGGTTTAAGATAGGCGTTGATTTCCAGTTGCTGGCTCATTGTTGGGCTTCCATGTTCAAGTTTGTTGTTTGTCTTAAGCAGATTCAGGAAATTTCTTTGGGGGTTTAAAGAATGCCCCAATTTAAGTAAACCTATTTTATACTTTTTGCAAATGAAGGTGCAATTTTTTTGCTTTTTGTTTTGCATTTAAGGAAGGAGGCGACTTGGTGGGTCGGGCATGCAAATTGTTTGTCTGGACCTGGAAGGAGTCCTGATTCCCGAAATCTGGATCGCATTTGCGAAAGAAACGGGAATCAATGCTTTGACCCGCACCACACGAGATGAACCTGATTATGATAAGCTCATGCAGTACAGGCTCAACATCCTTGATGGGGAAAACCTTAAGATCGATCATATTAAGGGTGTCATCCATAAGCTTGAGCCTCTCTCCGGAGCGAGGGAATTTCTGGATCAGCTCCAAGCCAGGGGGCCGGTGGTAATCCTTTCTGACACTTTTGAGGAATTTGCAGGACCGCTCATGGCCAAGCTCGGTTTTCCCACACTGTTTTGTCACAACCTTGTGGTGGATTCAGTTGGCAAAATAACCAGCTACAGGCTCCGAACGGAGAATCACAAGCAAAAGACCGTTGAAGCCTTTCGCCGACTGAATTTCAACGTAGTTGCAGCTGGGGACTCCTACAATGACCTCAATATGATCCGTGCCGCACATAATGGAATTCTGTTCAATGCACCAAGCCAGGTAATCGCGGAAAACCCGGACCTGCCGACAGCCTTCAGCTATGATGAGCTCGAAACTAGGATTGAAGAAATTGGTCCGGGTTGATTCCTTAAGAGGCATGGCTTCGCAACGCTACGAGTCTAGGGGGGTCTCTTCAGACAAGAAAGAGGTTCATGATGTCGTTGATCAAATGGATCGCGGTCTCTTTCCTGGTGCGTTTTGCAAGGTTACAGCAGATTATCTGACGGGTGACCCTGAAAAATGCAACTTGATCCATGCTGATGGCTCCGGCACCAAATCCATCCTGGCCTACTTGTATTACAGGGAGACAGGGAATCCAGCCGTGTTCAGGGGTATCGCCCAAGACAGCATTGTAATGAACGTGGACGACCTCTTGTGTGCCGGGGTCACAGGAAAAATCCTGCTCTCAAGCACGGTCAACCGCAACGCCCGAAATTTTCCCGGGGAGGCCCTTGCTGAATTGATCCAGGGCACCGATGATTTTTTGGAAACCCTGCGAAAACACGGGGTTGAAGTTGTCAGCGGAGGTGGCGAAACCGCAGATGTCGGCGACCTGACTGGAACTGTGACCGTCGACTCCTGCACTGTTGCAGTAATGGAACGGGAAAAAGTGGTCGACAATTCCATGATCGGCCCGGGGTTGGCTATCCTGGGACTGGCATCCTACGGAAAGGCATCCTACGAATCCATTGAAAACAGTGGCATCTCCAGCAACGGCCTGACAAGTGCCCGGCACGACCTGCTCAGCCCCTACTACCGTGAGAACTTTCCAGAAACATACGATTCAAATACAGATCCGGACTTGATCTATTGCGGACCCTACAAGATGGAGGATTCCCTCCCGGGTTCCCAAATGACCGTCGGCGGGGCACTGCTGAGCCCAACAAGGACGTATGCCCCTGTCATGCACAAACTGCTTACCCGTCACAGATCCCGAATCGTAGGCCTCGTCCATTGCTCTGGCGGAGGCCAGACCAAATGCATCCGTTTCGGTAAAAACGTGCATTTCATCAAGGATTCCCTCCTGCCGGTACCAGCCGTTTTCCAGGAAATCCAGAAAGCCAGTGGGGCTTCGTGGAAAGAAATGTATCAGGTCTTTAACATGGGTCATCGAATGGAAGTCTACTGTCTCCCGGAAGATGCACCCGCATTACTGGACGAAATCAAACCTTTTGACATTGAGGCCCAAATTATCGGCAGGACAGAGCCATCGGACGCAGATGATGGCAATAACCATGTTTCCTTGTACATCCCGAGTGAAACGCTGGCGTACTCCCTGTAGTAGGCACCACCGCCGTTAACGCAATTCTGTGCGGAGGGTACGAATCTTGCGCTCCAGAATTCGGGAAAGCAAATCCGTGCGCTCTGAATCAAAGTCACCGCCCAGTCGAATCTTGTAGGGGGAACTTAAGTCCGATAGGCGTATTGAGTGATTGCGGTTCACCATGACCCCAAGAAACTGGCCTGTCTGGGAAAAAGCAAAATTCCCGGTGGAAGGGTTGAACTCACCAGAGAGGCTTCTGAACACCCCCCCTTTCATCTCCAGGTACTGGTCGTAATCTGCA
>CAJWSN010000112.1 GCA_913046175.1 uncultured Opitutia bacterium | reverse complement strand
TCTTTTGGTTTTAAAGAAAAGATTGTTTAACTTTATTTGCCATTTCGGTAAAAATTTTAGAAATTTCGTGTTGAGGATTTTTTTCAAAAAGTGGTTTTCCGCTGTCTGCAGCAATTCTTAAATCAATATCTATTGGTATTTTTCCAAGAAAGTTTTTCTTATAATCAATAGCAGTTTTTTCTACACCACCTTCTCCAAATATATTATAATTTTTTCCATCATCACTTTTAAAATAACTCATATTATCTACTAGACCAAGTATTGGTACTTTAAGTTTATCAAACATTCTAATTCCTCTTTTTACATCAAGAAGAGCTATTTCTTGAGGGGTTGAAATAATTACTACTCCATCAACTTTAATTTGCTGTGCAAAAGTTAATTGAGTATCTCCAGTTCCAGGAGGCATATCGACAATTATAAAATCCAAATTGTTCCATAATACTTTTTCAGTGAAAGTTTTAATTGCACTTGTTACCATTGGACCCCTCCAAATCATCGGTGTTTCTTCGTCTACTAAAAAACCTATTGACATACATTGAATTCCATATTGTTCTATTGGTACTAAACTTTTTCCATCTTTACTTTCAGGTTTGTTTTTTATGGACATCATTTTAGGAAGAGAGGGTCCGTATATATCAGCGTCTAAGATTCCTACTTTTGAACCTGTCGATTTTAGAGCTAGAGCAAAATTCATAGCAAAAGTTGATTTGCCAACCCCTCCTTTGGCACTAGATATAGCTATTGTAAATTTTGTTCCTTTTATAGGATCCTTCGAAAAGCTTTTAGGGGCGGTATTTCCTTTAAAAGCTTCACTTAAACCCGCTACCTTTTTGTCCATTTTTCTATCTTAACTTGTTTTTGTAAATAAAATCACTATATAAAGTGTCATGGCAAATGGAAATGACTTTAAAGGTGGTAGCCCATGGGGATCCCCTCCAGGAGGAGGAAATGGATCAGGTAGAGGTCGAGATGATCCAGTCCAAGGTCCAGGAGGGTGCGCTCAAGTGCGGGGCGTACGTGTTCCCTCCTGTGGTAGGTGTTCCATAGCTTGGAGGTCACCCACAGTTCCTCCCGCCTGCAGAGGCCATCAGAAAGCGCCCTTGAAATGCCCTGGCCAACCTCGGTCTCGTTTCCGTAGTCGCAGGCTGAATCCAGGTGCCGGTAGCCGACCCCTATGGCTTCGTGGACGGCATTGGGGGCATTGGCCCCTGGGATTTTCCAGAGCCCGAGCCCCATCATTGGCAACTGGTCGTCGTTGTAGAGTTGAATATGTTTCATGTGCTCTTGGGGAATAGTGCAGTGAAGTCTACTTTGCCTCCTCGAAGTTGCGTTTTACGTCCTCAAGGGCCTCCCATCGGTTGAAGGCGTTCTTGAGGGCTTCATCAATTTCATTCAGACGTTCCTTTGCCTTGCGGGCCCGGGTGCCGTCATCCTCCTTGAAGAAACCTGGGTCTGCCAAATCCTCGATGATGTTCGCCTGTTCCGATTCCAGTTCCTCAATGCTTGGTGGCAGGGCTTCAAGTTCCCTGGTTTCCTTGAAGGTAAGCTTGCGTGGCCCCTCCCGGCTTGATCGCCTTTCTGAGGGCTTGGCCCTTCTCTTTGTTTTGCGGGGCATTATTTTGGGAATCCAAGTTTCACAGTCGGACCAATATTCCACGATTTGTCCATCCGTCTGGAAGACCAGGGTGCTGGTGACGATGTTCTCGAGGAATGTCCGGTCATGACTGACAAGGATGACCGTCCCTTCATAGTCCATGAGCCTTTCCTCCAGCAGTTCGAGGGTCTCGGCATCGAGGTCGTTGGTCGGTTCGTCGAGGACCAGGAAGTTTGAGGGCCTGGCAAAAAGCTTTGCGAGAATGAGGCGGTTTTTTTCGCCGCCGGAAAGCGAACGCACTGGAGAGAGCGCACGTTGCGGGGGAAACAAAAAGTCCTGAAGGTATCCGTTTACGTGGCGTTTACGGTTGCCCATTTCAATGAACTCCTTTCCATCGTTGACGTTGAATTGCACTGTTTCCTCCTCAAGCAGGGTGTCACGGAGCTGGTCGAAGTAGGCGATCTCCAGCTTGGTGCCAAGTTCGACGGAGCCTTGGCCGGGTTCAAGCTTTCCAAGGAGGATTCGGATCAGGGTGGTCTTGCCACAACCGTTGGGTCCCGCGATGCCGATCCGGTCGCCCCGCATGATTTTCAGGGACAGGCCATTGACTATCGGTTTTCCTTCAAAGTCGTGCCGGATGTCCTTGGCGGTGATGACCTTGTGGCCGGATACCTCCGCATTGGATACCGCCATCTGGACACCTTCCTGGACCTCTTGTCGATCCTTGTGTTCAAGGCGCATTTTCTTGAGGGCGCGCACACGACCCTCGTTCCGGGTTCGTCGTGCCTGGATGCCCCTTCGAATCCAGACCTCCTCCTGGGATAGTTTCTTGTCGAAGTTGGCGTTGCGCTTGGCTTCTGCATCGAGGAGTTCCTTCTTTCTCTGGAGGAAGGTAACGTAGTCGCAGGTGAAGTTGGTCAGGATACCCCGGTCAAGAGCCAGGATACGAGTGGCAAGCTTCTGCAGAAAGGCGCGGTCGTGGGTGATAAACAGGATGGCCCCCTTGAAGGACTGGATAAACTCCTCGAGCCACAGGATCGCCGGGATGTCGAGATGGTTGGTGGGTTCATCCAGAAGGAGCAAATCCGGTTCCGAGACCAGTGCACGACCAAGGAGGACACGACGCTTGATTCCTGCGGAAAGGGTGGAAAACCCGGCATCGAGCTCAAGGCGAAGACGGCTGGCAATTTGCTCGACCTTGGCGATAAGTCCCCATGCTTCAGCCGTCTCAATTTGTTCCTGTGCACCAGCCAGTTCCTCCTCTATTTCGGGTGTCGGGCTTTCCGCAAGCATACGATTTAGCTTCTGGAAACGGGCAATGAGACTGCCAATCGTTCCAAATCCGTCGGCAATCACCTCGAAGGTGGATGCCTTGATGTCAGCGGGCACTTCCTGGGGAAGTCCCTGCACATTCAGGTTTGTTGCAAACTCAAACTGCCCGGCATCCGGTTTTTCCTGTCCGAGAAGAATACGGAAAAGACTGGTTTTCCCAGATCCGTTCCTGCCGAGCAGGCAGACACGCTCGCCGTTGCTTATCTCGAAGCTGGCGTTGTTGAGAAGTTTGGGGCCGCCGTAGGCGAGGCTTAGGTTCTGTGCTCCGAGGAGTACCATGAAGGCGCACCCTGAAGAGGTTCTAGATTCCCGGCCGGGGCATCAAGCCCTTACCACTCCTGGTTTCAGACCTTTCATGCGGATATAGGCCACAATTTCCTCAAGACTCCCATCGGGTTCTTCAGGATTGTAATAAACAGAAATTGTACCATCCCCGATGTCCATGAGGTTCAGTGGGAGTTCCGATTGATCCAGGAAAATGGGAACAACCTTTTTGTTTTCTTCCCGGGCGAGGTCAATTTCCATCTGAACCCGCTGCGACTCGTAGGCGGATTGGGATGCTGCCAGGATGATGGCCTGCGAGTTTTCAATGTCGTCCACCACATCATTGTCAAAAATCTTGCCGGACCCATTGACCAGGTCCCTGCAGCGAACTTCAAAACCATGATTCTCGAGATGTAACTGCAGGCCCATGGCGACTTCATAATCATTTCCCGTGAAGCAGAGGTACAGGTGAGCCAAAGAGCCATCCGGGGTTGTCATGATGTTTGCCGGGGTTGGCGCGACAGGCACCGGGGTTGTCGCAATGGGTTGTTGAGGTTCGGCCTCGCGTTTGAATTTCTTGAACTTCGGCTTCCTTGCACCGGGAGCCTCCATGCGATCGGCCTTTCGTTGGGTGACCATATCCTGAAGCTCCTGTTTTTTTCGGGATTTTTTGATTCTGCCCATAATGACCAGGGCCAATGCGCCCAGGAAGGTGACTGCGGTAACAGGCCCGGTCCATAAAATGTTCCCCGTGAAGAAATTCCAGGCCTTGCCAAATATTGCCTGCACCTTGATCCATTGCATTCCAGTTGATCCGCTGTCCGCGGTTTTGGTTTCAACAGGTTTTTTTTCCACGGGAGCCACATAGGCGGGTTCAGGCTCAGGTTCGGGTTCAGGCTCAGGTTCGGGTTCGGGCTCGGGTTCGGGCTCGGGTTGTCCGTCCAGG
>CAJWSN010000111.1 GCA_913046175.1 uncultured Opitutia bacterium | reverse complement strand
TAAAATTTGAACTTTTAAATATATTGATTTTATTATTAGATAAGTTTCAACTCACCATATTTCTCAAAAAATGAATCGTGATTTCAACTACCTGCTTGTCGGCTCTGGAGGTATCAGTGAAACGTATATTAAAGCTGCCTCCAAATTGGATGGAATAAACATATCCGGAATGGTTTCAAGATCAGGAATTAAATCGTCTGTAATTCCTAAAGAAACAAAGGTTTATTCATGTATGAGAGAGGCCAATTCACCTTATGATTCGGTCATTTTAGCCACTCCAAACGGAACCCACATGGACCTGGCTTTGGAAGCCGCTAATAACGGCAAACATATCCTCACGGAAAAGGTCTTGGAAATAACTCCTGAAAGAATGGATAAAATGATCGATTTTTGTAAGGTAAAAAAAGTGGTTCTAGCTGTCACATTTCAACGCAGGATGAGTCCGGGCAACCTGACCCTAAAAAATCTCCTGGAGACCGGTTTACTGGGAAAACTTTACTTCGCATCAATGGATGTACGCTTTTATCGGGACATGGAGTATTATGACTCTGCAGGATACCGTGGTGGTTGGAATATTGATGGGGGTGGCCCGTTCATCCAGCAGGCAGCCCACAACGCCGACCTGCTATGTTGGTGGTTTGGTATGCCTCAACTCGTCACCAGCCTGCTTCACCGCCACGTGCACGATATTGAGGCCTATGACCATGGCTCAGCACTTCTCCAGTATAAGAATGGGTTCCAGGTCAATTTCACCGCCTCCACGATATGCAGGCCAGGATTTCCAACCCGATTTGAGCTCCATACGGAAAAAGGTTCCCTCCTGATGGAAAACGACCGTTTCACCCGATGGGAGATTGAAGGCATGGACAATCCGTCAGATCAAGATTTCGAGGTTCACGACGGGGCAGCCAGTGCCAAGGTATCCGACACGGCTGGTCATGAAGCCATCCTGCATGATTTTGCAGAAGCTGTTCGGGGGAATCGTGAACCGGCAGTTCCCGCATCCTCAGGGCGGATGGCGACAGACCTGGTCCATGAAATCTATCTGCGAAATCAAAACCCGCTCTTCCGCACCCCCCACCAATCCAAGACTTGACCTTCTCCTTTCCCCCGACACTTTCAGTCCCTTTTTTCCAAAGAAAGGCGAGAGAATGGAAGAATATTTGAAAATAGATCGATTCACCTTTGGAATGGGAGACCGCTTTGCCCACCAGGCAAAGGCCCAGCTTCAAGCCTGCATCCTTGCTTCCGAGCAGGGTGCGGAAGTAACCCCGGTCTGGAACAAGTCCCACCGTGAGCATACCATTGTGGGTTCAGAACCACCATCCGTGCTGGCGGCAGCCAGGACTGCAATTGCTGAAGCAAACTGGGAAAAGGGGTTCCATATTGATGCAGACCACATCAACCTTGGCATCGTGGACGGGTACCTGGGATGCAGTGACTTTTTCACCATCGACGTTGCAGACTCCATTGGGCAGCCCCCCGAGACAACAGACCTCCAGAATTTCCTGGACCGGCACCCGGAACTGGTTGGCACAATTGAGATCGAGGGGTTGGAATCCCCGATAAAAGCCAGCCGGGAACAGGTTGAATCCATTGCCGCCAAATACCTGGAAGCAGCAGGAGAGGCTGGACGGATCTACCGGCACATCAAGGAAAACAAGGGTGCGGCAAACTTCATCACGGAGGTTTCAATGGATGAGACCGACAGCCCGCAAACCCCGCCGGAGCTGCTCGTCATCCTCGCGGCACTTGCCGATGAGCAAGTACCCCTGCAAACGATTGCCCCAAAGTTCACAGGCCGCTTCAACAAGGGCGTGGATTACGTTGGGGACTTGGTCCAGTTTGAAAAGGAGTTCAACGAAGACCTCTCGGTCATCGCGCATGCCATCCAGGCATACGGGCTTCCGGAAACACTGAAATTGAGTGTCCATTCTGGCAGCGACAAGTTTTCCATCTACACACCCATCCGCCGCGCATTGAAAGCCACTGGAGCCGGTCTCCATATAAAGACCGCGGGCACCACCTGGCTCGAGGAATTAATCGGCTTGGCCGAAGCCGGGGGCGATGGACTCTCCCTTGCCAGGGAAGTCTATTCTCAAGCCCTGGAAAACCGTGAAGCACTCTGTGAGCCTTATGCGACGGTCATTGACGTTGACCCCTCTAATCTCCCAACCGCGGTGGAGGTGCGGGACTGGACCTCGGATCAATACACCTCAGCACTGCGGCATGATCAGTCAAACCCCGGCTTCAATCCCAGCTTTCGCCAATTGCTGCATGTTGGATTCAAGGTTGCGGCAAAAATGGAATCCCGTTACACGAACATGCTCCTTGCCTGTGAGGACAGCATTGCGAGAAATGTCACCGGGAACCTTTTTGATCGGCATCTAAAGCCTCTTCTCCTGGGTTAACCCAAGTCAACCACAGGTTAATTCAGGCAAGCCTCCAGCAGGATCGGCTGGACTTCGGTGGCATCGATACAATCCCCCTCCTGTTCAGGAAAATCACCGATCAGGACCGGCCAGTTGGAGGAATTTGCAGGCAAGGTTCCGTGTGACCCCCGGACCAGGCCTGCATCCAGTGGAATCACGTCCATAAGCATGCGCATCCCGAGCTTCTTTTTTAGCAGCTTCAGGAGGATTTTTCCCTTGATGAACGGCTGGGACGAATCAAGGAACAATTCCACGGGATCATAGCCATATTTCCTGTGAACATCCACGCAGCGGGCAAAATCCGGCGCCTTGGCATCATCCAGCCAGTGATAGTAGGCAAACCAGGCATCCTCATCAGAAAAGGCAACGAAGTCCCCCGATCGCTCGTGATCGAGACCAATTCCGGAAAGGGATGAACGGTCATGGACACTGGAGACTCCATCCATCCCCTCAAGTGCCTCCCGAACCTTGTCCCGGATGGATTCGTCATTGACGTACACATGGGTCACCTGATGGTCGGTTATCGCAAAGGCCCGGCTTGCACCGCAATCCAGCATGTCCAAACCCAGTTCATCCTTGACCTGCAACCATCCGCGCTCACGAAAAACCCGATTCGGGTATATAACCCTTGAAACATCCGTGATCCCATATTCGGAAAGAACAAGGACCTGAATGCCGCGCTCACAAAAAAACGAAAGCAGGTCGCCTACGATGGTGTCGATTTCAAGCAAATCCTTTCCAATCGCAGGATCACTTGGCCCCAGTCGCTGCAAGTTGTAATCCAGATGGGGAAGATAGACGAGGTTCAGCTGTGGTTCATGCCTGCGTTCAATCCATTTGGCTGACTCTGCGATCCATTTGGAGGAATCCAGGCCAGCCCCCGGCCCCCAGAAGGCCCGGAAAGGAAATTCCCCGAGATCGCCTTTCACCTCATCCCGCAGGCTCAAGGGATTGGCGTGCACATCGAATACTTTTCGTCCATCCACGCAGTAGATCGGACGGGGGGTGATCCCCCAGTCAGCTGTGGACCACATGTTGAACCACCAGAAAAGCTTTGCACAGGTGTGGCCCGGATTGGTTTTTCTCAGGGTTTCCCAAAGTTTTTCCCCCTCGACCAGTCGGTTGGACTGTTTCCAGAAATGATGCTCGCAAAGGGCGCGATCAAACCATCCGTTGGCAACAATCCCATGCCCGGAAGGGGATCGACCGGTAAGGTATGTGGCCTGCGCCGTGCAGGTGACCGCCGGGAGAACCGGCCGAATCCTGACTTGACGCGTGGTTTCTGCAAGCCGTTTTAAAACCGGAGTCTGCTCCCCGATCAATCCCGGGGTCAACCCGACAACATTCAGGATGACAGTCCGACCCATTCAGGATACAGCCCGCAGGTTCTCAAACATGTCCGTCAACACGTCCAGTACCAAGTCGCGGTCCATGGAATGCACCTCGATCCCCTGGCCAATGCCCTGTATGAGTGTGATCGTAAGCCGTCCACCCAGATGCTCACGAAACTCTTCAAGTCCCTCCAGTATGATCCACTCCCCGGAATCCGAGCGTTGGTTGAGATATTCAGAGTAAAGGTTGAAACCAAGCTTGCGGATCAGCTTTATGATGCGCTCTGCGGTCGATTCCTTCAGCAAACCGACCTTCACGGAGTAAAGCAGGTCTGCTGCAATGCCAATGGCAACCGCATCCCCGTGGCTGATGGAAAAATTGGATACCTGCTCCAGCTTGTGGGCAATCCAGTGCCCGAAATCAAGGGGACGAGCGGATCCGTGTTCAAATG